>NZ_JAUQTZ010000136.1:0-16889 GCF_059803845.1 Rhizobium sp. UFLA01-1127
CCGATTACCTGACCAATCCGGTCAAGGTCGAAGTCTCGCCTCCAGGCAAGGCGGCCGACAAGGTGGAGCAATATGTCCACTTCGTCGCCGGCCAGAACCACAAGACCGAAATTCTCAAGGAAACGATTTCCGCCAATCCGGATGGCCGGGCTATCGTCTTCCTGCGCACCAAGCATGGCGCCGAGAAGCTGATGAAGCATCTCGACCACGTCGGCTTTGCCGCTGCTTCTATTCACGGCAACAAGAGCCAGGGTCAGCGCGAACGCGCCCTCAAGGGCTTCCGTGATGGCGACGTCCGCGTCCTCGTCGCAACCGACGTCGCCGCCCGCGGCATCGATATCCCCGGCGTTTCGCATGTCTACAACTTCGATCTGCCCGAGGTTCCCGATGCCTATGTTCACCGTATCGGCCGTACCGCGCGCGCCGGCCGCGACGGCATCGCTATCGCCTTCTGCGCTCCGGATGAAATCCGCCTGCTGCGCGACATCGAGCGCCTGATGGGCATCGAGATTGCCGTTGCCAGCGGCGAGGCTCCGGCCGATCGCGGCCGTCCCGTTCGCGGCAAGGGCCGCGGCGGCCAAGGTAACGGCAATGGCGGTCAGGGCCGAGGCCAGAACGGCCAGGTACGCGAGCGCGGCGAAGGCCGCCCGCAACGTCCGGCCCGCCGTCCATTCTTCGACAAGGAAGGTGGCGAAGCCCGTGGTCAGGCTGGTGAGCGCCAGGAACGCCGCCCGCGCGAAGACCGGCCGCAGCGCGAAAACAACCGCAACGCCGATTTCCGTGGCCAGCGCCGCAACGAGCCGACGCCGCGCCCGGAAGCCGACAACGATCTCGCATCCACCTCGGACTTCCGTCCCGCTCGCAAGCAGCACAGTGGCCAGTCCAACGGCAATGGCGCCTCGCATGAGGGCGGCGCCCATCGCGGACAGCGCCACGCCCACGGCCGCCCCGCAGGCCGCCACAACGAAGAGCGCAACGCCCAGAGCGAACAGCGCAATGGCGGCAACGGCCGCATGCGCCGCCGCGGCAATGGCGGCCAGCGCCGCGAACGAGCCTAATGTAGCGAAAGGGGGCTGATTGGCCCCCTTTTTCTTTCAGGATAACCGAAATCTATTCCGGCACGACAGCCGCCGCGCGCCTGTTGGTCAGATAGACACCGATCACCACAATCACCGTACCGATGATGATCGGCAGCGTCAGCGGCTCGCCGAAGGCGATCGCAGCCTCGATGGCGACCGCCGGCGGCATCAGGTAGATCAGCGATGCGGCGCGCGATACCTGCCCACGGCGGATGAGATAGAGCAGCAGGCCGACGGCGCCCATGGACAGGCCGAAGACCGACCAGAGCATTGCAAGGATCGCCTCATGTGTGCCGTCGAAACGCAGGCCCTCGAAGATGAAGGCGAGCGGCACGGTGACGATCAGTGCGCCGACATATTGCAAGGTCGCGATGGTTCTGAGGTCACCGGTCTGCAGGTGGCGCTTCTGGTAGAGCGTACCGTAAGTCACAGAAACCATGGCCAGCAGATTGACGATGAGCGGCACCGCCGATTGCCAGAGATTGGCCGTATCCGTCGCCAGGAGTTTCGGCGAGATCGCGATGGCAATGCCGAGGAAACCGAGCAGCAAGCCGGTCTTCTGCATCGGCCGCAGCCGCTCGCCGACGAGGAACGGCGCCGCCATCGCGGTCATCAGCGGCTGCAGCGCCGCAATGATGCCGGAAATGCCGGCCGGCACGCCCTCGGCAATCGCCCACCAGAGGCCCGCCAGATAGATGCCGTGCAGGAAAATGCCGGAATAGACGGCTCGAAACACGCTCGACCAGTCGCGCGGCCATCTGGCGCCGGCGATCGAACAGAGCAGCACGAAAGCAAGCGCCGACAGGCTGTAGCGGATCATCAGGAAGGTGAATGGCCCCGCATGCAGCGAGGCATATTTGGCGACGATCCAGCCGGTGGACCAGAGAAAGACGAAAATCGCCGGCGCGAATTTATCGAGGGACATGGAAACGGACCGATATGTATATGGCGTGCCGGATTCAGGGTCGAACTCGGATTGCCGCGCGGAGGGCTGAAGGCTGATAGCCGATGGCGGCTGCGCGGTCAAAATCGATCTGCTGAAAGCAGCAATCAATTTTCCTTCATGGCATGCGAGCTGTCGCAAAAGTTCAGGAAAGCAGATCCGCCACCCCGGCGTTCATGCCGCGAAAGAAGCAGATGCTTAAATTTTGATCCGCACATTGCGACAAGACCCGGCAAACAACGGCCGCATTACTCTTAAATGCCTGTATATGCGGCGTTTTTCGATATTGCGAAATTCGTGATGGCAACTGCGCATAGTTCTTGCATTGTAAAAACCGTTGTATTCAAATGGGTAAAAACACGGGGACCGCACCTTTGGCATTTGATGAAATGATGACTGCGGATGAAAGTCCGCGCGCGCCTTACGAGAAATACTTCGAGTGGTATTCAGGCCAGGACAGGGGCCACCTCATTGCCAAATCCCGCGATGCGGAAACCATCTTCCGAAAGACGGGCATTACCTTCGCGGTCTACGGACACGCAGACTCCTCCGAAAAGCTCATCCCCTTCGATATCATCCCCCGCATCATATCAGGCCGCGAATGGCGCAAGCTCGCCCAGGGCATCGAGCAGCGGGTCATCGCCCTCAACGCCTTCCTCGACGACATCTACCACAAGCAGGAAATCATCCGCGCCGGCCGTATTCCGCGCGAGCTGATCGAAAGGAATGACGCCTTCCTGCCCGAGATGATCGGCTTCCGCCCCCCGGGCGGCGTCTACACCCACATCGTCGGCACCGATATCGTTCGCACCGGCGAGGACCAGTTCTATGTGCTCGAGGATAACGCCCGCACCCCTTCCGGTGTCAGCTACATGCTGGAAAACCGTGAAACGATGATGCAGATGTTTCCGGAGCTGTTCCACCAGAACAAGGTGCAGCGCGTCGAGGACTATCCGCTGCTGCTGCGCCAGAGCCTGGCTTCGCTCGCCCCTCCCGGCTGCAAAGGCAAGCCGCGCGTCGCCGTGCTGACGCCTGGCATCTACAACTCCGCCTATTACGAGCATTCCTTCCTTGCCGACATGATGGGCGTGGAGCTGGTGGAAGGCTCGGATCTGCGCGTCATCGACGGCAGGGTGAAGATGCGCACGACGCGGGGTTATGAGGCAATCGACGTGCTCTATCGCCGCGTCGACGACGATTTCCTCGACCCCCTCACCTTCCGTCCGGATTCCGCACTCGGCATTCCCGGCATCATGGACGTCTACCGCGCCGGCAATATCACCATCGCCAATGCGCCCGGCACCGGCATTTCCGACGACAAGGCGATCTATTCCTATATGCCCGAAATCGTCGAATTCTACACCGGCCGCAAACCGATCCTCGAGAACGTGCCGACGTGGCGCTGTTCGGAACCCGACAGCCTGAAATACGTGCTGGAGAATCTGGCCGATCTCGTCGTCAAGGAAGTCCACGGCTCCGGCGGCTACGGCATGCTCGTCGGACCCACGGCCACCAAGAAGGAGCGGACGGCCTTTGCCGAAAAGCTCAAGGGCAAGCCGAACAACTACATCGCACAGCCGACCCTTTCATTGTCGACCGTGCCGATCCTGGTCAACAAGGGCATCGCGCCGCGGCATGTCGACCTGCGGCCCTACGTCCTCGTCTCCGACAAGGTGCGGATCATTCCCGGCGGATTGACCCGCGTGGCGCTGAAGGAAGGCTCGCTGGTGGTCAATTCCAGCCAGGGCGGCGGCACCAAAGACACCTGGGTTCTGGAGGACTGAACGGACATGCTGGGAAGAACCGCGAACGGCCTCTACTGGATGTTCCGTTACATCGAGCGCGCCGAAAACATAGCCCGCCTCGTCGATGCTGGCCAGCGCATGTCGCTGACCCGCAGCGATGCCGTCGATGACGATTGGGACGGCGTCCTGCAAAGCGCCGGCGTGCGCGAGGCCTATAACGAAGTGCATGGCAAACTGACCGGCGCCGACGCGATCGACTATCTGATGCGCGATCGCTCCAATCCGTCGAGCGTCATGTCCTGTATCGAATATGGCCGCAACAATGCCCGCATGGTGCGCACGGCGCTGACGCGCGATACCTGGGAAGCGACCAACGAATGCTGGATTGAACTGAAATCGCTGCTCGGCAAGAAGCTGAAAACGGCCGAACTGCCCGAAACGATCGACGTCATCAAGCAGCGCGCCGGCTTGATCCGCGGCGCCTTCCATGGCTCCATGCTGCGCAACGAACTCTATAATTTCGCCCGCATCGGCACCTTCATCGAACGTGCCGACAATACGGCCCGCATCCTCGATGTGAAATATTACGTGCTGCTGCCTTCCGTCTCGCATGTCGGCTCGTCGCTCGACAATGCACAGTGGGAATCGATCCTCAGATCGGTTTCGGCGCACCGGGCCTATAAATGGGCCTACGACCCGGAATATAAGCCGGCCAATATTGCCGACTTCCTGATCCTCAATGGGCAGATGCCGCGCTCGCTCGCCTATTGCTACGACAAGATCGTCAGCAACATGGGCTACCTCGGCGCAGAATATGAGAAACGGCTGCCGGCGCACGATACTGCCGAAGATATCCGCAAGTCACTGCAGCGGCTGACGATCAAGCACATCATGGACCAGGGCCTGCATGAGTTCCTCGAAGATTTCGTCGCCCGCAGCAACAAGCTGGGCGCCGAGATTTCCGACGGCTATCGGTTCTACGAATAGGCGGGCGATATCATGAGACTGACGATCAGCCATATCACGGAATACCGCTACGACGAGCCGGCGCAATTCTCCCTGCAGCGGCTTCACCTGACGCCGCCGACCGGCGTCGGGCAGAAGGTCATCGACTGGAAACTGACGGTCGAAGGCGCAAAACCCGAGGTGGAGTATGACGACCAGTTCGGCAACCGCACCACGCTCGTTTCCCTCGACGGACAGCAGGACACGACGAAGATCATCGCGTCAGGCGAAGTCGAAACGCAGGATCTCAACGGCGTTATCGGGCTGCATCAAGGCTTCAGCCCACTCTGGCTTTTCCTGCGGGAATCGCCGCGCACGAAGGCCGGCAGGCTCACGAAGGAGCTGTTGCGCGGCATTTCCGGCGACAATGAACTCAGCAAGATGCACGCACTGATGAAGGCAATCCACGAAACCGTGGAATACAAGCCCGGCACCAGCGACACCGAGACGACGGCGGAACAGGCGCTGGAGGCAAAGAGCGGCGTCTGCCAGGACCATGCCCATATCTTCCTCGCCGGCGCCCGCATATTGCGTATCCCGGCGCGTTACGTTTCCGGCTATCTGATGATGGAAGGCAAGAACGAGCAGGCCGCCACGCATGCATGGGCGGAGGCACATATTCCCGGCCTCGGCTGGGTCGGCTTCGACCCGGCCAACGACGTCTGCCCCGATGCCCGCTACGTTCGCATCGCGACGGGTCTCTGCTATCGTGACGCAGCCCCCGTTTCCGGCATGCGGATCGGCACGCCAGGGGAAACCCTTACCGTGAAGGTGGCAGTTGCGAGCCAGGGGCAAAGTCAGAATCAAAGCCAGAGCTGATGGACCCAATTTATCCTGCGGGGAAAACCTCGACATGGCCCTTATCACCATAATGAAGGATCGCCTGGTCGGCTGTCAGTAGCGGGATACGGTGGAAGCGCGCCGTCGCCACAATGATTCGGTCAGCGGGGTCGGCATGGAACTCCCCCGGCAGGCGCACGCTATCCACGGCAATCTGTGGCTCTATGGGAGCAAGCTGCAAACCAGATAGAGCGAGTGCCGTGTCGAGCCAACGACCAACGTCGTCACCAAGTGCGATGCGTCCCTTCTGTGCGAGCATGGCGATTTCCCAGGGCGTGATCGCCGAGATCAAAATGCGACTGCGCGCCGTGGTTTCATCGATAAGCTGCCGAGCTCCCGCGCTCAGCCGCGGATCGTCATGCATGGCCCAGATCAAAATATGCGTATCGATGACGATCAATGCGTCGCATCCCAATCTTCAGCATCGACAGCAGGTAGGAACGGATCATCATATTGGAGAACACTACCCTTCATCGCGCCGATGATACTAGGGCGATCTGATTTCTCCGGTGCAGGGGTCAACAGAGCGACCGGCCTTCCACGCTTCGTAATGATAATAGGCTCTCCGTCATCGCCCATTTGATCGATCAGGTGAAGGCATTTTGCCTTGAATTCGGCGGCACCGACAGATTTGAGAGACATGGACACTATTCCCGTACAGATGTACATGAAATATGGTCAATTATTATAAAATCGTCAATACGGCTCCGAAATCGCGGTAAAAAAGGGGGCGGAACTCGCGTCCCGCCCCTTTTTTTTCAATTCCCAAATAGGTTTTAGTGGCTGTCGCGGTCGTTCGGGATTTCCGAGCCGCGCGGGCCGACGAGGAAGTCGAGGTCGGCGCCGGTATCGGCCTGCATGACCGACTTCACGTAAAGGCCACCATAGCCGCCGGTGAGCGGCTTGACCGGGGAAACCCAGGCGGCGCGGCGCTTTGCCAGTTCCTCGTCCGAAACCTCCAGCTGGATGGTGCGGGCGGGAACATCGACGGCGATGATGTCGCCGTTCTGGACCAGCGCCAGCGGGCCGCCATCGGCGGCTTCCGGAGCGGTGTGCAGGATGACGGTGCCGTAGGCCGTGCCGGACATGCGCGCATCGGAGATGCGGATCATGTCAGTGATGCCCTTCTTCAGCACCTTCGGCGGCAGGCCCATATTGCCGACTTCGGCCATGCCCGGATAACCCTTCGGGCCGCAGTATTTCAGCACCATGACGCAGTTCTCGTCGATGTCGAGATCGTCACGGTTGATACGGGCGTGGTAGTCTTCGATGCTTTCGAACACGACAGCGCGGCCCTTGTGCTGCATCAGATGCGGCGAAGCGGCCGACGGCTTCAGGACGGCGCCCTTCGGTGCAAGGTTGCCGCGCAGAACGGCAATGCCGCCCGACTGCGTCAGCGCCTTTTCCTTCGGAACGATGACGTCGTCATTGTAGTTGACGACATCCTTAACGCCGGCCCAGATCGTATCGCCTGTGACGGTGATCGCGTCCTTGTGCAGCAGGCCCATTTCGCCGACTGCCTTGATGACGACGGGCAGACCGCCGGCATAATAGAATTCTTCCATCAGATACTTGCCCGACGGCTGCAGGTTGACGATCGTCGGCACTTCCCGGCCGAGACGATCCCAATCGTCCAGAGACAGATCGACGCCAACGCGGCCGGCAAGCGCCAGCAGATGCAGAACGGCATTGGTGGAGCCGCCGACGGCGCCATTGACGCGGATCGCGTTCTCAAAGGCTTCCTTGGTCAGAATGTCTGATGGTTTCAGGTCTTCCTTGACCATGTCGACGATGCGGCGGCCTGACAGTTGCGAGATGACGCGGCGACGCGCATCGACGGCCGGGATGGCGGCGTTGCCGGGCAGCGTCATGCCGAGCGCTTCGGCCATCGATGCCATGGTCGAGGCCGTACCCATGGTCATGCAGCTGCCGGCCGAGCGAGCCATGCCCTGCTCCGCATCCATGAATTCATCCAGCGACATCTCGCCGGACTTCACCATTTCCGAGAACTGCCAGATCGCCGTGCCGGAACCGACATCCTTGCCGCGCCACTTGCCGTTCAGCATCGGGCCGCCGGAAACGAGAATAACCGGAATGTCGACCGAAGCGGCACCCATCAGCAGGCTCGGCGTGGTCTTGTCGCAACCGCCGAGCAATACGACGCCATCGACCGGATTGCCACGGATCGCTTCTTCGACGTCCATGGCAGCGAGATTGCGGAACATCATCGCCGTCGGGCGCAGCGTGCTTTCGCCGACGGAGAAAACCGGAAACTCGACGGGGAAGCCGCCCGCTTCGTAGACGCCGCGCTTCACGCGCTCTGCAAGATCGCGCAGATGCGCGTTGCATGGCGTCAGCTCCGACCAGGTGTTACAGATGCCGATGATCGGACGGCCGTCGAACGTGTCGGCGGGCAGGCCCTGGTTCTTCATCCAGGAGCGATGCATGATCGCGTTCTTGCCGGTGCCGCCGAACCAGTCGTAAGAGCGCAGCTTGCGCGGCCATTCAGCTTTCTTTTTCATAGTCTCGGTACCTTTTGTGTCGCCCGGGCCGCCTCGTTCGCTCCCGAGCCTTGGATTCGATGGTCAGGCGAGCGTGTATGCGGTCTTGACGGTGGTGAAGAATTCGGCGGCGTATTTGCCCTGTTCGCGCGGACCGAAGGACGAGCCCTTGCGGCCGCCGAAGGGCACGTGGAAATCGACACCTGCCGTCGGCAGATTGACCATGACCATGCCGGCTTCCGCATTGCGCTTGAAATGCGTTGCATGCTTCAGGCTCGTCGTGGCAATGCCGGAGGACAGGCCGAACGGCGTGTCGTTGGCCGTTGCCAGCGCCTCTTCGTAATCCTTGACGCGGATGACGGAGGCAACCGGCCCGAAGATCTCTTCGCGGCTAATGCGCATCTGGTTCGTCGCCTCGGTAAACAGCGTCGGCTGCAGATAGAAGCCGGGTGTGTCGCGGCTGACGAGTTCGCCGCCGAAGGCAAGCTTGGCGCCCTCCTGCTTGCCGATCTCGATATAGTCGGTATCCGTCTTCAGCTGCTTGGCATCGACGACTGGGCCGATATGCGTGCCGGACTTGATGGCGTTGTCGACGTTCAGCGTCTTCAGCTTCTCCGTCAACGCCGCCACGAACTTATCGTGAATACCTTCGGTGACGATCAGGCGCGACGAGGCCGTGCAGCGCTGGCCGGTCGAGAAGAAGGCGGAATTGGCAGCCGCTTCGACGGCAACCGTAAGATCGGCATCGTCAAGCACGACCATCGGGTTCTTGCCGCCCATTTCGAGCTGATACTTGCGGCCATGCTCGACGGAAGAAAGTGCCACGCGCTTGCCGGTGCCGACCGAGCCGGTAAAGGTGATGCCGGAAAGAACCGGGCTGTCGAGCATCGCCTGGCCGACCACCGAGCCCTTGCCCATGACGAGGTTCAGCACGCCCTTCGGAAGGCCGGCGCGGTGAAGGATATCGACGATCGCCCAGGAGCAGCCGGGCACGAGATCGGCCGGCTTGAAGACGACGGTGTTGCCGTAGCAGAGCGCCGGGGCGATCTTCCAGGCCGGAATGGCGATCGGGAAGTTCCAGGGCGTGATGATGCCGATGACGCCGAGCGGCTCGCGCGTGATCTCGACGCCGATGTTCGGGCGCACCGAAGGCACCACCTCGCCCGCCAGACGCAGTGCCTCGCCAGCGAAGAATTCGAAGATCTGCGCGGCTCGGATCGTCTCGCCGGTCGCTTCCGGAAGCGTCTTGCCTTCTTCACGGGCGAGCAGTGCGCCGAGCTCGTCCTTACGGGCCAGAATCTCGTCGCCGGCCTTCTTCAGGATCGTATGGCGCTCCAGAATGCCGGAACGGGACCAGGCCGGAAAAGCGGCCTTGGCGGCAGCGATCGCGTCCGCGACATCCTGCGCGCTTGCGCTCGCATAGAGGCCGACGACCTCGTTCGTATCCGACGGGTTGATGTTCTCGGTGCCGTTCGTCCCCGTCCATTCTCCGGCGATCAAGTTCTGATGAATGGTCATGGCGTCATGCCTTCCTGGATCGTATTGAACATGCCCGGCCGATCCCTTGCGGCCGGGCTCGATGCATTACAGCTGGCGAACAGCCACGTCTTCCTCGGCAGCAACTGCGAGCGGATTGCGCAGCGGCAGGCCGAATTCGCCAACTTCGATTTCGAAGACGTCGCCGGCTTCCGGCTTGATCCCTTCAGCGAAAGAAAGCGTCGCCGTGCCGAACATATGCACGTGCACATCGCCCGGAACGCGGAAGAGGCCGTACTTGAAGTGATGATATTCAAGGTTGGCAAAGGTGTGCGACATGTTCGCCTCTCCGGACAGGAAGGGCTTTTCGAAGATCACCTTGTCGCCGCGCTTGATGCGGGACGTGCCGCGAATATCGTCCGGTGCTGCGCCAATGCGGATTTCCGGCCCGAAGCTTGCCGGACGCAGCTTGGAATGCGCGAGATAGAGATAGTTGATCCGCTCGGTGACGTGATCGGAAAATTCGTTCGAGAGCGCAAAGCCTATGCGGAATGGCGTGCCGTCCTTGGCGATGACGTAGATGCCGGCCATTTCGGGCTCTTCGCCGCCGTCGAGCGCGAAGGACGGAGACACGAGCGCAGCACCCGGAGCCGCAGCGCCGTAGCCGTTGCCCTTGTAGAACCATTCCGGCTGAACGCCCTTTTCGCCGGCTTTCGGCTTCCCGCCCTCGATGCCCATCCTGAACATCTTCATGGAGTCGGTCAGTGTCTCTTCAGCAGCTTCTGTCGTCTTCTTGTGCATGGAATCGCGCGTGGCAGCCGAGCCGAGATGCGTCAGGCCTGTACCGGTCAGGTGCAGGTGCGCTGCGTCGGGATGCGTGATCGGCGGCAGGAAACGCCCTTCGGCATAGGCCTTGTCGAGGTCGACAGTTTCGCCGAGACCATGTGCCTCGATGACCGATACAAGCGATTTGCCGCTGTCTGCCGCTTCCAGCGCAAGCTTATAGACGCTGCCGCCATTTACGACCGCCTTGGCGGCTTCGCCAGGCCCATTGCGGACCGCTACGACGATCTCGCCGTTCGAACCCTTGATCTGCGAGATGAGCATGTCTTTCATCCTTTCCTAACAGACAGAGATCGGATACGCTTTACCGTTCCGGCTCTCGCTGAGAGCCGGACTCTGTCATGGATTTGGTTTTAAAAGTCTCGGTCGATCGCCTGGGCGATCAACCCTTGTTCTTGTTGTAGACGTCGATGAACACGGCAGCGAGCAGCACCGCACCCTTGATCATCTTCTGGGAGTCCGTCTGATAGCCGAGGATCGACATGCCCTGGTTCAAGACACCCATGATCAAGGCGCCGATAACAGCACCCGTCACCTTGCCGACACCGCCGGAGGCCGAAGCGCCGCCGATGAAGCAGGCCGCGATGACGTCGAGTTCGAGGCCATCGCCGCCCTTTGCGGTGGCCGAGTTCAGGCGCGTGGCGATGATGATGCCGGCGATGCTCGCCAGGATGCCCATGTTGATGAATGTGTAGAAGGTCAGCTTTCGCGTATCGATACCCGAAAGCTTCGTCGCCTTTTCATTGCCGCCCATGGCATAGATGCGGCGGCCGATCGTCGTGCGCTGCGTGGCGAAACCGTAGAGGGCGATCAGCAGCAGCATGAGAACCAGAACGTTCGGCAGTCCTCTGTAGGAAGATATCTGGTAGCCGATGAAAATGGTCGCGGCGGCGATTACAAGATTCTGGCCGATAAAGAAGCTGAAAGGCTCGACATCGATGCCATGTTTCTCGTTCACGCTGCGACCGCGCCATGCGAGGAGGAACATCACAATCGGGATGGCAATGGTCAGGAAGATCGATGTCGAATGGATGCCGCCTATGTCCATGAAATCGGGAAGGAAGCCGGTCGCGACGATCTGGAACGCCGGCGGGAACGGGCCGATACTGCTGCCGTTGCCCGTCGTGTTGATGATGGCATAGGTCAGGCCGCGGAAGACCAGCATGCCGGAAAGCGTGACGATAAACGACGGAATGCGATGATAGGCGATGAAATATCCGTGCCAGGCGCCGACCGCGGCCCCCATCAGAAGACAAATGACCGTCGCGAGCGCCAGGTTCATATGCATCTGCACGACCAATACGCCTGCAACCGCGCCAACGAAGCCGACCACGGAACCGACCGACAGGTCGATGTGACCGGCAACGATGACAAGCAGCATGCCGAGCGCCATGATGACGATGAACGAATTCTGCAGCACGATGTTGGTCAGGTTTTGCGGCCTGAACAGAACGCCGTTCGTAAGATATTGAAACAGCAGCATGATGACGACGAGCGCGATCAACATTCCGTATTCGCGGATGTTGTTGCGGATATGGTCGCCGATCGAAACGACGTGGCTGGTTTCCGTGGCTGGGCTGGCCGAACTCATTGTAGCTTCTCCCCTGAGCGCATGATAGCGCGCATGATACTCTCCTGGCTTGCCTCTGCCTTCGGCAGTTCGGCAACGATTCGACCTTCATTCATGACGTAGATGCGGTCGCAGGTACCGAGAAGCTCCGGCATTTCCGATGAGATCATCAGAACGCCCTTTCCGTCGGCGGCAAGCTGGTTGATGATGGAATAGATTTCATATTTGGCGCCGACGTCGATGCCGCGTGTCGGCTCGTCGAGGATCAGGACGTCCGGATCTGAGAACAGCCACTTCGACAGCACCACCTTCTGCTGGTTGCCGCCGGACAGGTTGCCCGCTTCCTGGAAAACGCCGGACGAACGGATGCGCAGTTTGCCGCGATAGTTCGTCGCCACCTGCAGCTCGCGTACGTCATCGATGACGGTCGCCCTGGAGACACCCATCAGATTGGCGAGCGTCGTATTGTGCAGGATGCTGTTCGAAAGCACGAGACCGAGCTGCTTGCGGTCTTCGGTCACATAGGCGAGACCGGCATCGATCGCCTTGCGCACCGTGCTGGTATCGACCGGCTTGCCTTCGACGAAGACTTCGCCGCTGATCTTGTGGCCGTAGGATTTGCCGAAGACGCTCATGGCGAATTCGGTACGTCCCGCGCCCATCAGGCCGGCAATGCCGACCACTTCGCCCTTGCGCACATTGACGTTGATGTTGTGCAGGACCTGGCGATCGCGATGCTGCTGATGGAAAGCGTTCCAGTTCTTCACTTCGAAGATCGTCTCGCCGATCGGAACCGAACGCGGCGGATAGCGATCCGCCAGCTCACGGCCGACCATGTTGCGGATGATGATGTCCTCGCTGACCTCCTCTTCGTGACAGTTCAGCGTCTTTACCGTCATGCCGTCGCGCAGCACGGTGATCTGGTCGGCCACCTTGCGCACTTCGTTGAGCTTGTGCGTGATGATGATCGACGTGATGCCCTGGTTGCGGAATTCCATGAGGAGGTTGAGAAGCGCATCGGAATCGCTTTCGTTGAGCGATGCCGTCGGTTCGTCGAGAATGAGCAGCTTGACGCTCTTCGACAGAGCCTTGGCAATCTCGACGAGCTGCTGCTTGCCGACGCCGATGTCGGTCACGAGCGTATTCGGCGATTCCTTGAGGCCCACCTTGGAAAGAAGCCTCTTGGTGCGGGTGAAGGTTTCCTGCCAATTGATCATGCCATTGGCAACGACCTCGTTACCCAGGAAAATATTCTCGGCGATCGACAGAAGCGGAACGAGCGCCAGCTCCTGATGGATGATGATGATGCCGATATCTTCGGAGTCCCTGATCGTCTTGAACTGACGGACCGCGCCATCGTAAAGGATGTCGCCTTCGTAGGTACCGGCGGGATAAACGCCGGAGAGAACCTTCATCAGGGTCGACTTGCCGGCCCCGTTTTCGCCGACCAAGGCATGTATCTCGCCCTGACGAACCTTCAGATTGACATTTTCCAAAGCGTTCACACCGGGGAACGACTTGGTGATGTTCTGCATTTCGAGAATGGTATCGTCCATAGTCCAAATCCAACGCCGCGATCGAACATAGCAGACCGCGCGATCGTCTTAAATATCAAAGCCAGGGCTCGCATTTCGGCGAGCCCTGACCGCTATATCGGCAGATTACTTCAGCTGGTCAGCCTTGTAGTAGCCGCCCTCGACGAGGACCTTCTCGTAGTTGGTCTTGTCGACTGCGACCGGGGTCAGCAGATAGGACGGAACAACCTTGACGCCGTTGTCGTAGGTCTTGGTGTCGTTGACCTCAGGCGTCTTGCCTTCCATCAGAGCGTTGACCATGCCGACGGTGACCTTGGCGAGGTCACGGGTGTCCTTGAAGATCGTCGAATGCTGTTCGCCGGCGATGATCGACTTGACCGACGGAATTTCGGAGTCCTGGCCGGTCACGACCGGGAGCTTCACGCCGCCGGAACCGTAGCCGACGCCCTTGAGCGAGGAGAGGATACCGATCGACAGGCCGTCATACGGAGACAGAACGGCATCGACATGGGAGTCGGTGTAGTAAGCCGACAGCAGGTTATCCATACGAGCCTGGGCCGTTGCCGGGTCCCAACGCAGCGTACCGACCTTGTCCATGCCCATCTGGCCGGACTTCACGACCAGCTTGCCGCTGTCGATGTAGGGCTTCAGGACCGACATTGCGCCGTCATAGAAGAAGAAGGCGTTGTTGTCGTCCGGAGAACCGCCGAACAGCTCGATATTGAACGGACCCTTGCCATCCTTGAGGCCGAGAGCGTCGACGATCGAGTTTGCCTGCAGGACGCCGACCTTGAAGTTGTCGAAAGTCGCATAGTAGTCGACGTTCGGGCTGTTGCGGATCAGGCGGTCATAGGCGATGACCTTGATGCCGGCATCGTGAGCCTTCTGCAGGACGTCGGACAGCGTGGTGCCGTCGATCGAAGCGATGACGAGGACCTTGTCGCCCTTGGTGACCATGTTCTCGATCTGCGAGAGCTGGTTCGGGATGTCGTCGTCGCCATATTGAAGGTCGGTGCCGTAACCGGCAGCCTGGAGCTGCTTGACGATGTTGTTGCCGTCGTCGATCCAGCGAGCCGAAGCCTTGGTCGGCATGGCGATGCCTACCGTACCCTTGTCCGCCGCGAAGGCAGGTACCACCAGCGTAGCGACGCCGAACGCAGCGCCGGCCATCAATGAGATAATGGATTTCATTACTCTCTCCCTTGTTGATAAATGCGGCGGACAAAAAATGCCCGCCCGAAACTGCGGCAGGTTCCGTAGAAGGAATGGTTTACTTCTAATTGTGAGAAACGAAGTAGGTCTCCTCCACGCTCTCACGGTTTATGAGCTGTACCCAGCGCACGATCGGCAAACTCGTACGATTTCGTATAACTGTCAAATAGAATAACTGGCTAAACATATACCAAGTTTGATATAATGTTAAAAAATAGTACTTTTTTGCCGGCGAAGGGGAAAATTGGCCATTATGGAGAAAATATATAACGATTATTTGAGCGACGGCATTGAGATTCATTCCGACAATTTTCGCGACGATGCGTTGTTGAAAGCCGGTTTGAAGCTCAATCACCTGCGCATGATCGTCACGATCGAGGATCACGGGCAAATTTCCGCGGCCGCTGAGTCCATGAACATGTCACAACCTGCGGCTTCACGCATGCTCTCAGAAATGGAGTCGATTGTCAAAAGCCCGCTTTACGAGCGTGTCGCCCGCGGCGTGGTGCTTACGCCGTTCGGGCTGGCATTGGCTAAACGGGCGCGCAAGATCCTGCTCGAATTGCGCGAAGCGGGACGAGAGCTCGGCGCACTGCGTACCGGCAAGGGCGGCTCCGTTTTCCTGGGGGCGGTGACGGCGCCGGCGATCAGCCTCGTGGTGCCGGCAATCCAGCGCGTGACGCGCAGCTATCCCGGCATCGAAATCAATATCGAGGTCGAGAACAGCAATGTTCTCGCGCGCGAACTGCTGGCAGCCCGCCACGATTTCATCATCAGCCGCGTTCCCGACGATCTGGATCCACGCCTGTTTACGACGCATGAGATCGGCGTCGAAAAGGCCTGCCTCGTCGTCCGCAACGGCCATCCGCTGCTCGAAAAAGGCGTTGCCGGCCTTCATGATCTGGCCGGTTACGATTGGGTCTTCCAGCCGCCCGGGACATTGCTGCGGCGGAAGGTGGAGGATATTTTCCTCGCCGCCGGCGTGCCCCTGCCGGAAAACATCGTCAATACCTCGTCGCTGCTGCTCACGCTGGCGGTGATCTGCAAGACGGATGCGATCGCGCCGATTGCCCTCGACATGGCGCAATTCGTCTGCGGGCAGACATCGCAGGCAGGCGAATCCAGCATCCTGCCGATCGATTTCGATATCGACGTCAGACCCTACAGCCTCATCACCGCCCGCGAACGCGCCATGCCCCCGAGCGCGAGGCTGCTGCACGACATGATTCTGGAAGAAAGCAGGAATCTTTCGCTGACATAGGCCTCCGGCCCAATGCTCATAAGCCCCGCGCCAACTTCCGCCCTTATGAAGCCTGGCGTGGAGGCCCGCATGCTCGTCAGGCAATCATTGTTCCAATCCGTGCTCGAACGCCTCGATACGGAAGAAGACGCTTCGCAAAGGGAAGAGGCTGCGCATCGTATCCGCGGGCTGAACGTCAGCTTTGCCGCAACCGTCCTCGGCGGCGAAACGCCTGTGGCACACCGGCCGGACGAAGCTTACCGCGACAATCTTGGCGACCCGGTCATTCAGCCGGAACCGGAGCCCGAACGCATACGGCAAGAGCCGGAGCCGCCGGCCATGCCCGAACATCTGGCACGGACATCACGGGAAGAGGTCGCCGCCGAGCTGGCGATCACCTCCGACCATACGCGCGAAGCGCTGCAGGAAAAGCGCCGCAGCTTCGCAAAAGCCAACCATCCCGACAGCGTAGCGGCCCTCTTCCGCGAACAGGCGACAACTCGCATGACGCTCGCCAATCAGCTGATCGACGAAGCCATACGCCGCCTCAAGCGATGATCACGTCTTGTCGTCCGGCGGCGCCGCCCTCTCATCCGCATCATCCTGCGGCGGAGCCTCGACCTTTGCCGCGGGCGGTTGCGGCTTGAAATTCAAGAGCAGCATCCAGGCCGAGTAGGCGCCGAGCGCGCCGGAAAGCATCGCCCAGAACGGCTGCGAGCCGAGGGTCTCGACGGCAGCCCAGCCAAAACAGACGGCCACGATGAGGATGCGCACCCAAAGCGGCTTATAAACGGGATGGCTGGGATCGATCAGTTGCATGGGTTTCTTTTGCCTATTCAAGAAGACATGTCTTTAGCGCATCATCGGGAAAATTGTGAAGTCGTCTGCATAAAATAAGGT
>NZ_JAUQTZ010000137.1:0-16505 GCF_059803845.1 Rhizobium sp. UFLA01-1127
GGTCGTCGACCTCCGCCTCGGCGACGGCAACGGCCTCGACGTCATCGAGGCGATCAGGCAAAAGCGGGACGACACGCATATCGTCGTGCTGACCGGCTATGGCAACATCGCGACGGCGGTGACCGCCGTCAAGCTTGGCGCGCTCGACTATCTCGCCAAGCCGGCAGATGCCGACGACGTCTATGCCGCGCTGACGCAGCGCCCGGGCGAAAAGGCGGAAGTGCCCGAGAACCCAATGTCGGCCGACCGGGTGCGCTGGGAACATATCCAGCGCGTCTACGAGATGTGCGAACGCAATGTTTCCGAGACCGCCCGGCGCCTCAACATGCATCGCAGGACGCTGCAGCGCATCCTTGCCAAGCGCGCGCCGAAATAGGGCTCATTCCGAGGAAAACGACTTGCCGGCCGCCCACTCGGCCAGCATCAGGCGCTGGGCGGCCACACGCGAGAAATTGAGCGTCACCGACTTGCGCGTCGCCGGCGGCAGGCGATGCTCCGGCGCTTCGCGCAGCATGTGGGCGCCGTAACCGTCCGACAGAAACAGCCCGCAATCCTCCGGAAAGATATCCAGCGGCACGTCCTTGTGCGTGGCAAAAAACATCCTGTCGCAATGCTGCCGGTATTCGGGCCATTTGCGGTCGACGCGGAAATCCTCGATCGACGTCTTGATCTCGATGATCCAGATTTCGCCCTTTTCCGAAACGGTGATGAGATCGGCGCGCCGGCCGCTGGCAAGCGGCAACTCCGGCAAGACGGCATGGCGCATATCGTGCAATAAAAGTTGCACGCCCTTGCGTACAAGCATGGCCCGTTCCGACTGCCGGCCATCTATTAACGGATTGTTATTGTAAACGTTCAAAATCGTCATGAATTGTCTCAGGGACAGGCCAAGCGTTGTTGCAAAAAAACCATGTCCTTCTAATTTGCGCGCCGGCGCTATTTTTGTAGGGCCAGAGCAGCTTGCAAAGCCAAGTTTAATGGAAAATAAACCGTAGACAAAGATGGTAGATAACCATCCGTTTCCCGCCACGAAATTTCGAGAGACTTCCATGCGCATCCGTAATGCTATGACCGCACTCGGCCTTGTCGCAACGCTCGCATCGGCTGGCTATGCCACCACCGCCGCAGCTGCGCCGGCCGCAACCGCAAATTCGGCCACCGAGACCATCAAGACTTTCGATGGCGACTACGGCGTCACGAGCGACAACGGCTTCCAGCTGCCGGCAATCCCGATCCAGAAAGTGAAGCCGCAATTCCGCCGTCAGATCGTCGAATACAAGACGGATGAGGCTGAAGGCACGATCATCGTCAATACGCGCGAGCGTCATCTCTACTACATCCTCGGCAATGGCGAAGCGATGCGCTACGGCATCGGCGTCGGCAAGCAAGGCTTCTCCTGGTCCGGCACCGCATACGTGGCCTGGAAGCAGGAATGGCCGAATTGGCATCCGCCCAAGGAAATGGCTGTTCGCCGTCCGGAAATCGCCAAGTATGTCGACGGTGGCATGAACCCGGGCCTGTCGAACCCGCTCGGTGCGCGCGCCATGTATCTCTACAATGAAAAGGGCCAGGACACCCTGTTCCGCCTGCACGGCACGCCGGAATGGGCTTCGATCGGCACGGCTGCCTCCTCCGGCTGCATCCGCCTGATCAATCAGGACGTGATCGATCTCTACAGCCGCGTTCTTCCGGGCCGCAGCACCAAGGTTATCGTTATCCAGTAATCGCTGGTACTATTTGGAATTCAAAAGGCCGCTGGATCGATGTCCGGCGGCCTTTTTGCTTGAGGCTGAGAGTTGAGACTGCCTCCCTTCTCCCCTCGGGAGAAGGTGCCCGAAGGGCGGATGAGGGGGGAATGCGGCAAGGAACTGGTTCGTTGAATGCAAGAACATTTCTTTTCCGAACGACACCCCCTCACCCTGCCCTCTCCCCGAGGGGAGAGGGAATCTTGCCGGGCATCGCCCTGCGCCACAAAACATTACAAACGAAGGCTTACCCCGCCTGCTTCGCCTTCAGCTCGATGCGGCGGCGATGCAGGACCGGTTCGGTGTAACCGTTCGGCTGCTCGCGGCCCTTAAGCACGAGATCGAGCGCTGCCTGGAAGGCGACGGAGCCGTCGAAATTGCCGGACATGGGGACGTAGTTGGGATCATCGGCATTCTGCTGATCGACCACAGCGGCCATGCGCTTCATCGTCTCGACGATCTGCGCTTCACTGATTACCTTGTGATGCAGCCAGTTCGCCATATGCTGCGCCGAGATGCGCAAAGTGGCGCGGTCTTCCATGAGGCCGACATTGTTGATATCCGGCACCTTGGAGCAACCGACGCCCTGATCGACCCAGCGCACGACATAGCCGAGGATACCCTGGCTGTTATTGTCGATCTCGCGCTGGATTTCCTCCGGCGTCCAGTTCGGCCGCGAAGCGATCGGCACCGAGAGGATATCGGAGAGCTTGGCGCGGCCGCGGCTCTTCAGGCCCTTCTGCACATCAGCGACATTGACGCGGTGATAATGCGTGGCGTGAAGCGTTGCCGCTGTCGGGGACGGCACCCAGGCGGTGTTTGCGCCGGCCTTGGGATGAGCGATCTTCTGCTCGAGCATGGCGGCCATCAGGTCTGGCATGGCCCACATGCCCTTGCCGATCTGGGCATGGCCCGAGAGGCCGCATTCCAGGCCGATATCGACGTTCCAGTTCTCGTAAGCGCCGATCCAGGCGGCCTGCTTCATGTCGCCCTTGCGGATCATGGGGCCGGCTTCCATCGAGGTATGGATCTCGTCGCCGGTGCGATCGAGGAAGCCGGTGTTGATGAAGACGACGCGCTCGCGGGCGGCGCGGATGGATTCCTTCAGGTTGACCGTGGTGCGGCGCTCCTCGTCCATGATGCCCATCTTCATGGTGTTTCTGGGCATGCTAAGCAGGTCCTCGACGCGCGAGAAGATATCGACGGCGAAAGCGACCTCTTCTGGCCCATGCATCTTCGGCTTGACGACATACATGGAGCCGGTGCGCGAATTCCTGCGACGGCCGTTCGGGCCGATGTCGTAGAGCGCGATCAGGGCGGTGATGGCGGCATCCATGATGCCCTCAGGCACTTCGTTGCCATCGCGGTCGAGAATGGCAGGATTGGTCATCAGGTGGCCGACATTGCGCACCAGCATCAGCGAGCGGCAATGCAGATCGAGGGTGCTGCCATCTGGCGCCGTGTAGGCGACATCGGGATTGAGCCGGCGCGTAAACGTCTTGCCGCCTTTGGCGACCTCCTCGGTCAGATCACCCTTCATCAGGCCGAGCCAGTTGCGGTAAACTTCCGCCTTGTCCTCGGCATCGACGGCTGCGATCGAATCCTCGCAATCCATGATCGTCGTGATTGCCGACTCCAGGCGGACATCGGAAATGCCGGCCGGGTCGGTCTTGCCTATAGCGGTGCCTGCATCGACGACGATTTCGATATGGATGCCGTTCTGCTTGAGCAAGACATGAGTCGGAGTGGCGGCATCGCCGAGATAGCCGGCGAAATGGCTGCCATCGGCAAGCTTTGTGGCGCCGCCCTTGGTCGCGACCGACAAGGCACCATCCTTCACGGCCAGGCCCGTGACATCCTTCCAGCTTGCGCCGACGAGCGGCACGGTAGAATCGAGGAAATCGCGAACCCAGACGATGACCTTCTCGCCGCGCTTCGGATTGTAGCCTTTGCCTTTCTCGGCGCCATCGGCCTCGGGAATGGCATCGGTGCCGTACAGGGCATCGTAAAGCGATCCCCAGCGGGCATTGGCCGCGTTCAGGGCATAGCGGGCGTTCATGACGGGAACGACGAGCTGCGGGCCGGCGATCTCAGAAATCTCGGGATCGACATTGGCGGTCGAGATCGTAAAGGCTGGGCCTTCGGGCACGATATAGCCGATCTCGCGCAGGAAGGCTTCATAGGCGGCGAGATCGACGGGCGCGCCGTTCTTGCGATACCAGTCGTCAAGCGCTGCCTGCATGCGGTCGCGCTTGGTGAGAAGCTCGCGGTTTCTTGGCGCGAGATCGTGGACGATCCTGGAAAAGCCGGCAAAGAAGGCCTCGGCATCCACGCCCGAACCCGGAAGCGCCTCCTTGACGAGGAAATCGTAAAGGACCTGTTCGATCTGAAGCCCGTGTTTCTCGATGCGGCTCATGCCATATACTCCTCAAGGCCGTTCTACGGCTCAATTTTTACATGTTGCCACTTTGCTCACGGTTTCACTTCTGTCAATTTGGCCATAGTTCGAAAGATTTGTGCCACTCGGGAAATAATTAGTCCGTGGCGATACGGGGACGACCGCTGGCAGTGGCGATGAAGCGTGCTTCGATCAGCTTGCGATTGCCTTCGACCTCGGGCGCATCCACCTGCTCGACCACCGTCACGACCAGATCCACGGCACCATTCAACCTTGCCTGTGCCGTCGCCGCCTCGACCGCCCGCGCGCGGGCATCGGCGAAACTGTGGCTCTCGTCTGTAAAGCGCAAGCTCTCACCGGCTCCGTTCAGGATATAGATTCCGTCCTCCGGCATGGTGACGAAGACGATGGTGCTCGCCCGCACCTGGCCGACCACGGCGCCGACGGCATTGGCGACATCCGAATCGGCAGGAATGGCGCTCTCGGTCGCCAGCATCTCCGCGATCGCGGGATAATAGACCGGTGCGGAAGCGCCGAGCCCGACCAGCGGCCGATCGAGCGAAATGGCGAAGCGGGCGATTCCCGGCGCGCGACGAAGCGCACGATCGATGGAGATGGATTTGGCGGGGTTCAGCTCGGCCACGCCATCCTCGGCAAGACAAGCGGCAAGGATGACGTCGGCCGACTGGCGGGTAAGGCGATCGACGATCTTCTGCGCCAATTCCTCGACAGATTCGGCGACCGGACGGCCAGAGCCGTCTCTCAGGCGCATCGCCAGCGCCAATCCCAAGCGTGCGGCCTCAGTATTCCACTGGCTTTGCCGGCCGAGCACATGCATGGCATCCGAGGGCGTCAGACCGCTCAGATGCACGAGGCCGCGCGCGACAAGCCGATCCAAGGTCGCCTTCTGCGACGTCATCGTCAGAAGCTTGTCGAGTGCCACGGGAACGGCGCCGATGCGATCGAACAGTGCCTGCTCCGGCCCGCTGAGGCCGCTTGCAAGATGATCGGGTACGCCGGTGCGGAGCGCAAAGCGGCCGGCATTACGTGCAAGATGCGTCGCCCGCAGCTGCTGCTCCAAAGCATTCAAGACGACATCGCCATGCATGTGAGCGGCGAGGCTGAGCGGCAGCAGGCGACGCGGACCAAGCTCAAAGGCAGCGACAAGGCCGCGATCGTTGATCTTCACCTCGGAATCGCCACCGAGACCGTAGGTGCGCATGGCGACGGCCTCGACCATTGTGCGATAGCCCCCGACTACGGCGCCATCGGCATCCAACCGCGGCCGGCCATCCTCCATGACGGCCACGTCCGTTGTGGTGCCGCCGATGTCGGAAACGACGGCATTGTTGAGGCCGGTGAGATAGCGCGCGCCGACGAGGCTTGCGGCCGGACCGGAGAGAATCGTCTCGATCGGCCGCAGCTTTGCCTCGTCTGCCGATATCAGGGCGCCATCACCGCGCACCACCATCATCGGCGCGGAGATGCCGCGCGTCGCCAAAAACCTTTCGCAGGCGCCAACGAGGCGATCGATCATCGACACAAGCCTAGCATTGAGCAGCGTCGTCAAGGCACGGCGCGGCCCGCCCAATTTGGAAGAGAGTTCATGACTGCAGGTGACAGGCAGATGCGAGATCTCGCGAATGCAGTCACGCACCTTGATTTCATGAGCCGGATTCCGCACGGCGAAATAGCCGGCGACGGCGAAGGACGAGACCGATTTGGCCAGTTCCGGCAAGGCGTCACGCAATGCCGCCAGATCGAGCGGATTTTCATTGCCGTGAACATTGTGCCCGCCGGGAAGATAGATCACCGGATCGGACCCCAGCGCCTCCGCCAAACCATCGCGTTTGAGATCCTCCGGGCCGAACCCGATCATGACCAGCCCGGCGCGGCCGCCCTGCCCTTCCACCAGCGCGTTGGTGGCGAGCGTCGTCGACAGCGACACGAGGCCGATTGCCGAAACGGGAATACCAGCCCTGGCGATGACGGCATCGACCGCGCCGGCAATGCCGTCGGCCAGATCATGCCGGGTAGTCAGCGATTTCGCCTTGGCGATCACGCCATCGGTTTCATGGAAGAGAACGGCATCGGTGTAGGTTCCACCCGTGTCGATGCCGAGCAGGAAATGAGACGTCACGCTGATATAAAACCTCTGGACCGAGTAATGACTATGAGCTTCCACAACGCCTGTGAAGATATGAACGAAGCGGCGAGCGCGGAGCCTATCTCGCCCTTGGCGGGCGAGAAAGCAATTTCATTGTTCAGGTTGTTCTTTACCTACCGTCGGCTGTGTGCTGTTGGAGAGTGCAAGCCCCCCCTCTGTCGCTTTCACGACATCTCCCCCACAAGGGGGGAAATCGTTGGGAGTCTGCCGCACCGTCCTTAAAAAATCTAAACCTGCTTTTTCAGCACATTACGTGGTCATTGATTTGCGATAACGGTGCTGCGGATTTCCAATCTCCCTCCTTGTGGGGGAGATGTCGCGGAAGCGACAGAGGGGGTGTCAGACGCGCAGCATACTTGGAAACCGCGTCAGCCCTCCTACCGCCTCATCACCCGCATCGGCAATCCGCCACGCGGCTGGGTGGTCAGCTTCTGCACCGGCCAGGGATCGGTTTCCTCCGTCAGGTCGAAGCGGAAACGGCGCATCATGACGGCAAGGGCGATGACCGCTTCCTGAAGCGCGAAGGTCGCGCCGATGCAGACGCGCGGACCTGCGCCGAAAGGCAGATACTGGAAACGATTGATCTTGGTACGGTTCTCCGGAAGAAAGCGTTCCGGCATGAAGGCACGCGGCTTTTCCCAGTAGAGTTCGTGGCGATGCAGCGTCCAGGGCATGATCAGGACGGTGATCCCCTTCTCGATCGTCACACGCTCGCCCTTGGCGCTCGTCCATTCATCATCGGCGATGGCGGCGCGATTGATCGACGGCGCCGGCGGATAGAGACGCATGGCCTCCTCGAAAGCGGCGCGGACGTGCGGCATCAGATCGAGCCAGGCGACCGGCTCTGCATCGGTTGCGAGCACCCGGTCGATTTCCTCTTCCATACCCTTGCGGATGTGCGGGCTATTGGCGACGCAGTAGAGCGTCCAGGCAAGCGCACGGGCAGTCGTTTCGTGGCCGGCGCCGATGAAGGTGAGGATATTGTCCTCGATCTCCTCCATCGTCAGCCCATCCGGGCCGGCCTTTTCCAGAAGCAGCGTCAGAAAATCGTCCGGCGCGCTGGCGCGATCCCTGCGCATCTTGTCCAGACGCTGGTCCATCGTATTACGGACGATGCTGCGGAACTTGTCCAGCATGCGCTGGCCACCGATGCGGGTGACGCGCGGCACCCAGGCAGGCGCCCGCAGGAGATCCATGGGATCGACCCGGCCCATGCGATGCAGCAGCTCGTTGACGTCGTCGGAAAAACTCGTGCTTTCGGTGACGATCTCACCGGAAAACAAGGTCTCAGCCAGAATAACGAAAGTCAGCTCGGTCATGTCGGCCGCGATATCGAATACCGCGCCCTCCTCGCCGATATCCTCATATTTCTGCACATAGTCCAGGCTCTGGCTCAGCATCTGGCCGGCAAAGCCTTGGGCGTGACGCGGCGTGAACACCGGAGCGACCGCCTTGCGCGAGCGTTTCCAGACAGGCCCCTCCGCCGTCAGCAGGCCATCGCGCAGAATCGGCCGCAGCACAAGCTGGCGGATATCGGCCATGCGGTAGTTGGCCGCGTTGTCGACCAGCACATGCTTGATCAGGCCCGGATCGTTGACGATCAGCGTCCGCTCGTTGAAGAACTTTGTCTTGATCCACGGCAGCGTATAGGAAGGCTCGCCCCAAAGTTCGAGCGGATTGCGCAGGATGGTTTTGATGATGGTCCATCGCGACGGCGGAACGGTGCGCGGGATAGGCGCCGGCGGGGAGAAGGCTTCCGGAATCATATCCATGGATCAACTCTCCTCGAAACCGGACATTGCTCGAACGAACAGCCAAAGCGGCGCACGCATCCGATATGGTGGGCGCCGCACGCAAAATCCAGACGATAGAACATCGCGCAGGGTAGCTTATAAAAGCGACTTCAGATCGCTCAGCTTATCATTGATGAGCCAGCCATAGTAATTCTCTTCCGGCCAGACCGGTTGCGAAGAGCCACGGTTCTTGGCCGCAAGGGCCGCGGCGCGCTTGCGGGAGTTGCCGAGATTGTAGAGCGTGGCGGTAATGCCGGGATTGCCTGAGATATCCATGCCGGCGATCGAACGATAATCGTCGATCGACTTGCGGATCGAGGCAGCCACGAAGGCTAGCGACAGGTCCGGGTCCATGATCGCCTTGTAGACGCCGCCGGCATCCTTTTCGTTGAGCTTCGGGATGCCCGAGGTGCGGCTGACCAAATCCGACAACTCAAGCGCCGTCAGCGGGTTGACCTGGCCGAGGCCGAAGGTCTGTCCGGCATAGAAGGGCTGGAAGAAGACCGCGCTGAAGCGATTGTCGGGATAGGATTTGCCGCCGACCGTCTTGCCGCGGAAATCGTCTTCCCAGATATCCTCGCGGCAGGTCCAGAGACTGTAGGAATCCTTCTTGTTTCCGCAGGCATCGAATTGCGGTCGGGCAACGAAATCGTCGATATTTTCGCCGTTATAGGCGAAGCGGAAGTTCTGGCCGGCATAGGAAGCAGCCTTGACGTAGTAGGATTGCAGGCCGTCATAGGCATCGACATTGTAGGTATGCTCGCCGACAAGCGCGCCGATGATGTGGATCGGATCGATGCCATAGGCGCGCGCCGTCGATTTGATCTTCGACATCAGCCTGGTATCGGCCGCCAGCAGCTCGCGCACCTTCTGATACTTGCGCTCGAAAGTGGAGTTGGTGCCACGCGTGCGCCGGACGGAGGCGCCGGGAACCGGCGGCTGCTCGGCATTGCGGTTGCCCGGAGGCACCATAGTCGCTGCATCCGCATAGGCGGGAACCCAGGAAAGGCTGACGACTGCCAGAAGAAGCGTGATCAGTATGCGTCGCAAGATGGCTGTCCTGTCGAAGTTTCAACCGATGTTTCCATACGCAGGACTGGCGGACAATCTTGGCCGAACAAAGCCATCCGACATAAGAAACGGGCCTCTAACTAAAAAGTTAAAGGCCCGTTGTCGAGTATTTACTGTTTTAGATCGCCTTCACCTGTTCCGTCACAGGATGAAGCGCGACAGATCCGTGTTGGTTGCGAGGTCGCCGACATGCTCACGGACATAATCGGCATCGATGGTTACCGATACGCCGGCGCGATCCGAAGCATTGTAGGAGATATCGTCCAGCACCCGCTCCATGACCGTCTGCAGACGGCGGGCGCCGATATTCTCGACGGTGGAGTTGAGATGCACGGCAACATCGGCCAGAGCGTCGATCGCGTCATCGGTGAAATCGAGCTTCAGGTCTTCCGTTTCCATCAGCGCCTTATATTGGCGGATGAGGCTTGCCTGCGGCTCGGTGAGGATGCGGCGGAAATCCTCCTTGGTCAGCGGCCGGAGCTCGACGCGGATCGGCAGGCGGCCCTGCAGTTCCGGCAGAAGATCCGAGGGCTTGGAGACATGGAAGGCACCGGAAGCGATGAAGAGGATATGGTCTGTCTTGACCGGCCCATACTTCGTCGCAACCGTCGTACCTTCGACCAGCGGCAGCAGGTCGCGCTGCACGCCTTCGCGCGAGACGCCGGCACCCATGCCACCATCGCGGGCCGCGATCTTGTCGATTTCGTCAAGGAAGACGATGCCGTCGTTCTCGGCGGACTGCACGGCTTCGCGCTGGATCGCCTCGTTGTCGATCAGCTTGTCGGATTCGTCGCGGATCAGCTCCTTGTAGGAATCCTTGACCGTCGTGCGCACTTTCTTCGTGCGGCCGCCCATGGCCTTGCCGAACATTTCGGAGAGATTGAGCACGCCGATATTGGCGCCGGGCATGCCGGGGATTTCGAAACCGCCGGGCATGCCGGAGCCGGTATCGGCCACTTCGATGTCGATTTCCTTGTCGTCGAGCTGGCCGTCGCGCAGCTTCTTGCGGAAACTGTCGCGCGTCGCCGGCGAGGCGGTGGCGCCCACCAGCGCATCGAGAACGCGCTCTTCGGCGCTCATATGGGCCTTGGCCTGCACCTCGTTGCGCTTCTTTTCGCGCGCCAGGCCGATGCCGACTTCGACGAGATCACGGATGATCTGTTCGACATCACGGCCGACATAGCCGACTTCGGTGAATTTCGTCGCTTCGACCTTGATGAAGGGAGCGCCGGCAAGCTTGGCAAGGCGACGGGAGATTTCCGTCTTGCCGACGCCGGTCGGACCGATCATCAGGATGTTCTTCGGCATGACTTCATCGCGCAGCTCCGGCTCGAGCTGCTGGCGGCGCCAGCGATTGCGCAGCGCGATCGCCACGGCACGCTTGGCCTCATGCTGACCGACAATATAGCGGTCGAGTTCGGAAACGATCTCGCGGGGGGAAAAAGTGGTCATTTCGTATGTTCCCTGTCAGGGCTAGAAACTATCAAGAGAGGAACTTATTGGACTTCGGCATCCAGCGTTTCAACGATCATATTATGGTTCGTGTAGACGCAGATGTCGGCGGCGATATCAAGGGCGCGGCGCGCGATGTCCTCGGCTGATCTGTCGCTATCCATCAGCGCGCGCGCGGCCGCGAGGGCGAAATTGCCGCCGGAGCCGATCGCCATGGCGCCATGTTCGGGCTCGAGCACATCGCCGTTGCCGGTGATGGCGAGCGTTACTTGTTTGTCGGCAACCAGCATCATGGCTTCGAGGTTGCGCAGATATTTGTCCGTGCGCCAGTCCTTGGCGAGCTCGACGGCGGCGCGCATCAGCTGGCCGGGATATTGTTCGAGCTTCTTCTCGAGGCGTTCGAGAAGAGTGAAGGCGTCGGCGGTCGCGCCAGCGAAACCGGCGATGACATCGCCCTTGCCGATACGGCGAACCTTGCGCGCATTGCCCTTCATTACGGTCTGGCCAAGGCTCACCTGGCCATCGCCAGCCATCACGACCTTGCCGTCCTTGCGAATAGTCACGATTGTCGTCATCTAACACCTGTTTGCCCCCGTTCCGGCGGGCTTTTAGCCGGGCCGCGTATCGGCCCCGTCAGCACCTATGTAAGAGGGGTTTTCGTGATTGCAAATGGCGGCTGCGCCCGAATGACGGCGGCAAGCCGGCCAAACGCGCAAGCCCGATGCGTAACTTCTGGATATTTCCCGATGCTCCTGATAAGGAACGGCCGTATTCCGATGGAGCAGCCCATGGCAGAGACCGCAGCGAGCCGCACGGCAAGCATTTCCCGCAAGACCAACGAGACTTCGGTCTCCGTTTCCGTCAACATCGACGGCAGCGGCAAATCGACGATTTCGACGGGAGTCGGCTTCTTCGACCATATGCTGGAACAGCTGTCGCGGCATTCGCTGATCGACATGGACATCGACACCAAGGGCGACCTTCACGTCGATGACCATCACGCCGTCGAGGATACCGGCATCGCGATCGGCCAGGCGATTGCCAAGGCGCTCGGCGACCGGCGCGGCATCACCCGCTATGCCTCGATCGACCTTGCCATGGACGAGACGATGACGAAAGCGGCGGTCGATCTTTCCGGCCGGCCATTCCTCGTCTGGAACGTTTCGTTCAGCGCGCCGAAGATCGGCACCTTCGATACCGAGCTGGTGCGCGAGTTCTTTCAGGCTTTGGCGCAGAATGCCGGCATCACACTGCATATCCTCAACCATTATGGCGCCAACAATCACCATATAGCCGAGACATGCTTCAAGGCCGTTGCGCGCGCATTGCGTACCGCAACCGAGATCGATCCGCGGCAAGCAGGCAGGGTGCCCTCGACGAAAGGCACGCTCGCCTAAGCCCCAAACTGGGGAAGTGAAGAATGGCAAGCTATCTGATTTTGACTCCGCCCGGAGCGCCGAACCGATCCGAAATATCGGATCGGTATCGCGATGAAACGCGATTCATCCGCGACGGCTTTTCGTGGACGGCGTTCCTGTTTCCGACGCTCTGGATGCTCTTCCATCGGCTTTGGCTGTATGCGATTGCCGCTTTCCTGCTGCAGGGCATTGCGCTGGAACTGATGCGTAGGCCGGGCTTCTTTGCCGCCGGCGCTGCGGTTCTGCTAAGCGTGCATATCCTCGCAGCCCTTGAGGGGCTGCATGCAGCCGGCAATCGTCTCGTTGGCCGCGGTTGGAAGATCGAGAACCTCGTCTCGGCGCCTGATCTGGCGACGGCGGAGGAAATCCACTTTTCCGAGCTGGAACAGGAACCACATGCGGATATCCGTCTGAAAAATTGGGATATCACGGCCACCAACATGAACATCAGCCGCCCAGGTCCGAGCTTCGGCCTTCCCGGCTATGACGGAGGACGCTGACCATGCGTGTCGCGATTATCGACTATGGTTCCGGCAATCTGCGCTCGGCCACCAAGGCCTTCGAGCGGGCTGCCCGCGAGGCGGGCATCAATGCGGAGATCGACCTGACCAATGATGCCGGGCGCGTCGCCACTGCCGACCGCATCGTGCTTCCAGGCGTTGGCGCCTATGCCGATTGCCGCCGCGGCCTCGATGCCGTGCCCGGCATGACGCAAGCGATCATCGACGTCGTGGAACACAAGGGCCGCCCCTTCCTCGGTATCTGCGTCGGCATGCAGCTGATGTCATCGCGCGGGCTGGAAAAGACGATCACGAAAGGCTTCGGCTGGATCAAGGGCGACGTCAAGGAAATGACGCCGGACGATCCGACGCTGAAAATCCCGCAGATCGGCTGGAACACGCTGGATATCCGTCACCCGCACGCTCTCTTCGACGGGATCGAGACCGGACCTGACGGACTGCACGCCTATTTCGTCCATTCCTACCATCTGGCCGCCGACCATAGTGAGGATGTCATCGCGACGACCAACTATGGCGGGCCGATGACGGCCTTCGTCGGCCGCGACAACATCGCCGGCGCACAGTTTCATCCGGAAAAGAGCCAGAAACTCGGCCTTGCCCTGATCGCCAATTTCCTGCGCTGGAAGCCGTAAAGCTCGCGCTCCAAGGACAGAAATCATGATTCTTTTTCCCGCTATCGACCTAAAAGACGGCCAATGCGTGCGCCTCAAGCTCGGCGACATGGAGCAGGCGACCGTTTACAACCCCGATCCCGCTGCCCAGGCGAAAGCCTTTGAAGACCAGGGCTTCGAATGGCTGCATGTGGTCGACCTCAACGGCGCCTTCGCCGGCGAGACCGTGAACGGCGCCGCCGTCGACGCCATCCTCAAGGCGACGAAGAACCCCGTACAGCTCGGCGGCGGCATCCGCACGCTCGACCATATCGAAAACTGGCTGTCGCGCGGGCTTGCCCGCGTCATCCTCGGCACGGTGGCCGTGCGCGATCCGGCGCTCGTCGTCGAGGCCTGCCGGCGGTATCCGGGCCATATCGCCGTCGGCATCGATGCCAAGGGCGGCAAGGTGGCGGTCGAAGGCTGGGCCGAAGCGTCCGAACTCGGCGTCATCGAGCTGGCCAAGAAATTCGAGGGCGCCGGCGTTGCCGCGATCATCTATACCGATATCGACCGCGACGGCATTCTGACCGGCATCAACTGGGACTCGACGCTGGAACTGGCCGATGCCGTTTCCATTCCCGTCATCGCCTCCGGCGGGCTTGCCTCGCTGGACGACATCCGCCGCATGATCCAGCCGGACGCCCGCAAACTGGAAGGTGCGATTTCCGGCCGGGCGCTTTATGATGGCCGGATCGATCCGAAGGAAGCACTGGCCCTGATCAAGCAGGCCAAGGAGGCAGCCCAATGACCCTGAAAGCCCGCGTCATCCCCTGCCTCGACGTCAAGGACGGCCGTGTCGTCAAGGGCGTCAATTTCGTCAATCTCGTCGATGCCGGCGATCCTGTCGAGGCCGCCAAAGCCTATGACGCCGCCGGTGCCGACGAACTCTGCTTCCTCGATATCACGGCCTCCTCCGACAATCGCGACACCATCTTCGACGTGGTGGCCCGCACCGCCGAGCAATGCTTCATGCCGGTTACGGTCGGCGGCGGCGTGCGCACCATTGCCGATATCCGCAAGCTTCTGCTTTGCGGCGCCGACAAGGTTTCAATCAACTCGGCGGCCGTCAACAATCCCGATTTCGTGGCTGAAGCGGCCGACAAGTTCGGCAACCAGTGCATCGTCGTTTCCATCGACGCCAAGCGGCGCCGGACCGAGGCGCTCGGCGGCGATAATCTGAGCGCCTGGGAGATCTATACCCATGGTGGCCGCAAAGCGACCGGCATCGATGCGGTCGATTTTGCCCGCAAGATGGTCGAGCGCGGCGCCGGAGAACTGCTTGTCACCTCCATGGACCGCGACGGCACGAAGGTCGGCTACGATCTGGAGCTGACGCGGGCGATAGCCGATGCGGTGCGCGTGCCCGTCATCGCGTCCGGCGGCGTCGGCGATCTCGACGATCTCGTCGCCGGCGTCAAGGAGGGTCATGCGACCGCCGTGCTTGCCGCTTCGATATTCCACTTCGGCACCTATTCGGTGGGCGAGGCAAAGCGCTACATGGCCGAGCGCGGAATTCCCATGCGGCTGGATTAGGAGACAGCGAGCGATGAGCGGATTCACCCTTTCCGACCTCGAACGAATCGTCGAGGAGCGCTCAAAGGCTTCGCCGGACGAATCCTGGACGGCGAAGCTTTTTGCGGCCGGGCAGCCGAAAGCGGCGAAAAAGCTGGGCGAAGAGGCGATCGAGGCCGTGATGGCTGCGGTCGCCAACGATCGCGACAACCTCACATATGAGGCCGCCGATCTACTGTATCACCTTTTAGTCGTATTGAAGATTGCCGGCATTCCGTTGCAGGATGTCATGGGTGAGCTCGAGAGGCGCACCAGCCAATCCGGCCTTCAAGAAAAGGCAAGCCGGTAAAACGCAATGACGATAGCGACCAAGACCGAGCCAGCGCACGAGACACTCGATATTTTCCAGGCGAAAGGCTATTCGCCCTATTATTTCTTCTCCTCGGAGGAGTGGGCGAAATTCCGGGCCGACACGCCGCTGACGCTGACATCAGACGAAGTCAAGCGGCTGCGTTCGATGGGCGATCCGATCGATCTCGACGAGGTCCGGCGCATCTATCTGTCGCTGTCGCGGCTTTTGTCCTCGCATGTGGAATCCTCGCAGATCCTGTTCGAGCAGCGCAATCGCTTCCTCAGCCTTTCCGATATCGCCAAGACGCCTTTCGTCATCGGCATTGCCGGCTCCGTTGCCGTCGGCAAGTCCACCACGGCCCGTATCCTGAAGGAATTGCTGGGCCGCTGGCCGTCGAGCCCGAAAGTCGATCTGGTGACGACGGATGGCTTTCTCTACCCGAACGCCGAATTGCAGCGCCGCAACCTGATGCAGCGCAAGGGTTTTCCCGAAAGCTACGATACGGCAGCGCTGCTGCGCTTCCTCTCGGCGATCAAGGCCGGCCAGCCGAACGTGCAGGCGCCTTCCTATTCGCACCTCGTCTACGACGTGCTGCCGAACGAGTTCAAGACAGTCGACCGCCCGGATATCCTGATCTTCGAGGGCATCAACGTGCTGCAGTCGCGGCATCTGCCTGCCGACGGCAAGATCGTGCCGATGGTCTCGGATTTCTTCGACTTCTCGATCTATATCGATGCCGACGAGGAGCTGATCCACAACTGGTACGTCGCCCGCTTCATGCGGCTGCGCGAGACCGCGTTCCGCGATCCCAACTCCTTCTTCCATCGCTATGCGTCGATCAACGAGCAAGAGGCGCTCGCAATCGCCGAAGGGCTCTGGAAGAACATCAATCTAAAGAACCTGCGCCAGAACATCCTCCCGACGCGCCCACGCGCCGACCTTATCCTGCAGAAGGGCAAGAATCATTTGATCGAGCAGGTGGCGTTGAGGAAGCTGTAGATCTTACCTCAGTCACGATCACAACAACCACGAAGGCGATTGGGATAAGAATCGCGATTCCGGCGCCAAAATCGTTCGGAATATGCAAAAATTGAGGCCAGAGATACACAACGGCCAAAAACCATCGGTTGAGCGTCCGCTCTGTCAAGAAAAAATGCGCAGCCGCAATGCAAAGGGGAATGGCATCATAGCTATACCCATATGGCGTCGCGATTATCGCCAATACACCGGTTATGCAGACTCTCTTCAGGTGGCCCACGTCGCTGCTGGGCCGCCAAAGCCAGATCGAAAGGGCAGAACACACAGCAATCGCGAGCCCCTGTATCAGATAGGCGCCAGATAGGTCGAATCCTGCCCAACGCACGAGAATAAACACCGTCATCGCATTTTTATGATAAGGTTGAGGATACGCAGCCTCCATGAT
>NZ_JAUQTZ010000138.1:0-16427 GCF_059803845.1 Rhizobium sp. UFLA01-1127
AGCCTGTGCAGCGGCTGAAGATGTGACTTGAATTTCCGCCGCCAAACCGTTGAAATATGGTGAGTCGCATCGTTGAGAATCGCGGATATCGATATCCCTTCTTAGTGATCCGGCCGAATGGCGCCGTTCGCGCACTGTGGGAGTATGATGATGGACAAGAGCCCTGATGCATTTCGCACGATCAGCGAAGTAGCCGAAGACCTTGATCTGCCGCAGCATGTCCTACGGTTCTGGGAGACCAGGTTTCCGCAGATCAAGCCGATGAAGCGCGGCGGCGGCAGGCGCTATTATCGCCCGGAAGACGTCGATCTGCTGAATGGCATCCGTCATCTGCTTTACGATCACGGCTATACGATCAAGGGTGTTCAGAAGCTTCTGAAGACCAATGGCAATAAGTTTGTCATCGCCGTCGGGCATGGCGATCTTGCGAGTGTGGAGGCGCTTGCCGCGGCGCAGGAGCCTGCGGCTGTCGAGCCGCGCATCAGCTCCGCCAATCCTGATGAGGATCAGATTGTCGGCCGCGCCAAGGCGCCGATAAGCCGCCGCTTCTTCAATTTCGTCAGCGGCGATGACGGCGTGCCGGATGTTTCGATCGGCAAATCCAGCGTCGGCAAGGAAGATCGCGCTTTGCTTCAAGAGACGCTCTACGATCTTCTGGAGTGCAAGCGCCTGCTTGATCAGGTGCGATAGGACGCCACTCCGTTTGCGATAGCGGCCGCATGAAGGCGCAATATAATTTTGGTCACGTGCAACTATGCTGCGATTTGCCGTGGTTTATGCGTGTGCTGGCTGGTTATGCTTACGAGTGATATTTTTATCACACCTGCTGCCCTTCTGCGTTGTGAAAATTAGTTCGGCAGCCTTATTAACTTGCCGCGGTGGGATCGCGGGTTCAGCTTGCTGGCGAAGCTTCTTTGCTTCGTCCCGTTTGAACGGGAACAGTCAGGCTATGGAGGGGCACGCCGCTGCCTGCCGAGAGACTCCATCTCTGACGGATGATAGTCGAATGGAGATACCATGAACATCAAGAGCCTTCTTCTTGGCTCAGCTGCTGCTATTGCCGCAGCTGGTGCTGCCCATGCCGCCGACGCTATTGTTGCTGCCGAGCCGGAACCGCTTGAATATGTCCGTATCTGCGATGGGTACGGCACAGGCTATTTCTATATTCCCGGCACAGAAACCTGCCTGAAGATCGGTGGAAAAGTCCGTACCGAAGGCGAGTGGTATGACGCCTATAATCCCCGCAGTAAGGTCGGCACGCTGTGGCACGAGCGGGTGGAGCTCGATGTCGATACGGCCACGGACACAGAATACGGGCCGCTGAAGACCAACACCATCTACCGTTGGGAATGGAACGACGGAGGCGCGACGTCGTCCAAGCTGCTGTTTGCGAATATCAGCCTTGCCGGCTTCACGGTTGGCAAGCTCGATTCACAGTTCAATCTTTACGCTGGTTATGCCGGTGACGTCGTCAACGATGATGCGATCTATGACGGCCCCTATGAGCTCAACCAGCTGACCTACAACTACGACGCCGGCAATGGCTTCACGGCCGTCATCTCGCTTGAGGATAGCAACTCGACCTCCGACGGCTCGGCATCTTACGGTGCCGGCTGGTGGACCGACGACAAATCCAATCACTATGCTCCCGACGTCGTGGCAGGCCTTGGCTACAAGACGGGCGACTGGGGCTTCAAGATCGTCGGCGGCTACGACTCGATCGTCGAGGAAGGCGCCATCAAGGCCCGTATCGACGCCAAGTTCGGTGGCGTGGAAGCCTTCCTGATGGGCGGCTGGAATACCGATGGCGACAAACTCAACAAATATGCCGGCACCAATCAGGATATCTCGGCTTGCACGGCATCGAACGGCACTGTCAATGCGGCCAAGTGCGGCTGGGGTGACTGGGCGCTTTGGGGTGGCGTCGGCGTTCCGATCAACGACAAGCTGAAGTGGAACCTGCAGCTTGCCTATACCGAATCGAAGATTTTCGAGGCGACCACCAACCTGAAGATCCATCCGGTCAAGGACTTTCTGATCGAGCCGGAAGTTACCTATATGCACTATGACTTCATCAAGGACGACACGGTGGCGGGCATCCTGCGTTTCGAGCGGAACTTCTGATCGGGGCTGAATTTCGCAGCTCGGTGATGACGACAGGAACATAAGGTCGGCGAAAAGGCCGTGCATCATGCGAGGCCTTTTCGTTTTGCTACGTTTTTCTATCCAGATGTTAAGCAAGATTCCGTCTTCGCGTGTGATTTTCAGCACTTTCCGCCAGGTTTCGCGCACTGCTCGATGAGTTGGCTTGCTAAAGCTTACCATCGGCTGTATTTCACATCCTTCGGGTTGTATCCTGAATTGCCGGAGGGAATATGCGCATACGTGCCACCATGGCGGCGAGCCTCGTCGCCATATCAACCATTCTATCGAGCTGTCAGACGCCGCAGGAATCTGCGATGAATGCCGAAATGACCTGTCAGTCGCAAGGATTTCGCCCGGGGACACAGCGCTACAGCCGCTGCGTTGGTGCGACTTACCAATCCAATCGCGCTCAGGCGCAACAGGCTGAAAACCAGGCAGCCGCCATGGCTGCAGCCGGCATCATTGGCGGCGTCCTGGTCGGTGCCGCTGTTAGCGACAATCATCACCATCGGGGCTATTACGGCCGTCCCTATTATCGTCGCTGCTATCGCTGCTGGTAAGCACGGCCTTTGTCCGCCGCCGCATCATGCTCCGTCGGCTCACACCGACGGAGTTTTCGTTTTCAGGGGCCACGAACCGCCAAGCATGAAAGATTGCGGCGCGCTTTGGAGGCTTTCCGCTGTTCTTCGAATCGCGGAAAGGCTCCGTCCCTTTTTTCACGCAATTCCAGACGGAAAACCGTCGCGCGCGTTTCCTGGGATTGCTCTAGTTTGGCGGGCTCATTTCCTGGCGATTGACGAGTTTCAGGCTCCGGTCCGGCTGGACGATGTAGGTTTCCACAACATCCTGGCCCCATTGGTTGGTGAAGTGATGCTGGAATTGCGAACCGGGAGGCGATTTTGCCAGCTTCATATGCGGCTGGCCGCCATAGGTGATGCTGCCGGGGACGGGCTGCAACGGGGCGGTGCTGCACGCGGCAAGCAGCAGTGCGCAGAGCGTGAAAGCTATTATATAGGACTTCATTGCTTTGACTTTCCGAGCCCGTTCCGTCCAGCGAAATCCGTCGCACAATAAAGGCGGAAGAGCATCTATGAGTGTGGTTTCAAATCACTATATACAGGTAATGGCGACGTGCTCTGCAGCAAGGTTCTCACGCGGATTTGCTTGGCGCCGCCACCGGATTTTGAAGGAGTCGCACATGTTTACGATTGTCAGATCGATAACGGCCGCTGGCTTCGGTCTGTTGCTGGCGGCAGGTGTTGCCATGCCTGCGGGCGCCATCACGATGCCGGTTCTGTCCTTGCCCGAAAAGTCCGATATCATTCAGGTCCATGATCATGGCCGTGACCATTGGCATCACCACAACCACTGGGGCAGGGGGCATCAGCGGCACGGCTCCGACAGCTACTATGACGACGATTCCGACAGCGGCGTGCTCTTCAAATCCTTTGTAACCGGCACTCTGTTCAACAGACATGGCTCTGAGAGCTATTACGATAACCACGCGCGCGACTGCGCGAGCCGCTACCGCTCCTATCGCGCTTCGGATAATACCTATCAGCCAAGTCACGGACCAAGACGAGCATGCCGCTGAGGCGGAACTTTTTCTGAGCAGGCCGCCACTTTTTGCTTGCGTCGGGAAACGCTAAACTCTAAACGAAACAAGCCGTTTCGGCAGGTCGGGGCGTAGCGCAGCCCGGTAGCGCACTTGACTGGGGGTCAAGGGGTCGCTGGTTCGAGTCCAGTCGCCCCGACCATTTATCTCCTTGAACTCCCAATCAAATTTCCAAAGATCAGCTACACCAGGATGATGTCTGGCCCGTCCAGCGGCGTGCGAGGCCCTCGGAAACCATCTGGTCGCCGAGCGAGCGTCCCGCGCGCATGGCGATGCGCAGCTTGCCGCCATTCTGGTCGTCGCGGCGATTGCTGCCTGAAAGTACGAAGGTTCCGTCGTTGAGTATGGCCTGCAGACGCAATTTCGCGGCGACTGCCTTCTGCCTCTCGCTTGGGCAGCGCGCTGTGCCGGCATCCGGCACATCGATATCGGCCAGCTGGATCCGGATGCCGTCCTGCCAGAAGGTATTGCCATCGACGACGCAATTGGTGCCTGAACCGGGGCCGCAAAGCACGAACCGGCCGCCCGTCTGTGCCCGCAGGCCGGGGGAGGGGTGATCGACCGGTATCCTGCTGACGGGCATCGCGACCGGAATGGCCGCGGGTGGCACAGGCAAGGCAGCCGTCGTGCGGGGTTCGGGAATGGCGGAAGCCGCCGTCTTAACCCTCGGCTTGGTCATCGGCACGGGTGCGTCCTGCGACGTGCTCTGGGCCATGAGCGGCATGCCGGCGACCGTGCCGGCATGAGCGAGCATCGACGGCATGTCCTTGCGATGTTGATAGGCATAGATGCCAGCCAGCGTCGCCACACCGACGACACCCCATAGCCACATCGAATTGCCCGCCTTTGATTGCGGCTTGCGCCGCGTGCGTCGTTTCGCTTTCGCCATGGTATCATCCCTCGGTTACGAGGGGATTATCGCCGCCATTTCTTACCGATCCGTTGGCTTCGCCCGGAATTGCTGACAGCAATGGACGAAGGCTACTTCGCCGCCGCCGTGGATGGCTTGAGCTTCACCGACATCGTCACCTGTCCGTTGACGGAAAGTCTCGAGCCGCGGCTATCGAAATTGTTGACCGCGGTATTGCTCGACATGGCACTGATCTCACACGTGTCGGCGATGGTGTCGAGCAGGGTGGCGCAACCGCTTACGGCGATCTTATAAAAGGATTTCAAGGCCTTTTCCTGCTGCGCTTCGCTATCGCTATCCGTTACCGGAAAAGAGAGCGATATTCCGGATTGCACGGAAATATATCCTTCCGACGGTTGACGGGGATTGCGCAGCGGAAGATTCGGAAAATTCTGCGCGAGAGCCGGCAGTGCCGCAGCGGCAAATGCCGCGCCAAGAGCGGCAAGGATAAGAAATCTAGTCATCGTCGTGCCTCCATTTTCCTGCTTGTCGCAGATAGGAATGAAGGCTTGGTGATGGGCTAACTTAAAATTGTACGCTTGGCACGATTTGCCGCAGGATTTGCGAATTGGAGATAAAATAGAGCCTTTCTGCTTTCTTCGAATCGCAAAAAAGCTCTATCCTTTAATTTCGCGCAATTCCCGACGGAGAACCGTGCATTTTTCCCGGAATTGCCTGTCGCGATGGTGGCCAAAATGCTTCCTTGCCAAGCCTGTGCACAGAGCGCATAGTCTCGATCGAAGTCGTCGGGCATACATCGGGTGCCGACGATGTGATGCGTGCTTCTGGCCGACGGATGACGAGACGCGCAAATGCTGGAAACTCCTATCCATCCAAGAGATCTGCCCTTATTTTCAGACGATCTGGATCGCCTTGAAAAGGTGTTGGATATGATTTGCAAAGATCGGGGCATGAATCCTCGCGGCCCTGAAGCTGAACGTCTCGGTGCATTGATCATCCAGCTTTATCGCCAGGGTGTGAAGGACGACGCGAAACTCCTTGCGCTTGCACGGGCTTATTTCTGACGCAGGTGCGTTTTTTTGCAGCCGAAAATCTAATCGATTTAAGCTGATTTCACATAGCAGCAATGATGCTTTGTGCCTGTTCGCAGCGAACGGGCCTTCCTATATATGCTGCGCTGCACAAAGAGATTCGATGTCTTGATGTCACTGATTCTGCAAAGGAGCAGTGCGCGCCTGCCCGCAGCGAAGGTAAAGCAGACCGCGGCTGGCGTGGATAGAAAGGTCCATGATGAATTTTAAAGTTCCGAGCCGGCTTCGCCGCCTGCTTGTCGATTCCGTCGAGCTGCCCCAGCTCAAGTTTCCGATGACGCAGCCGTCGCGCCGCCGCGTTTCCACGCGTCCGTCGTCGCAGCGGCTGACGGATGTTTTGTGGTTCGGCCGCAATCCCGGCGGTCTGCGCATGCTGGAATATGTACCGCCGGGCGTGAAAGGCCCGATGCCGTTGGTCGTCGTTCTGCACGGCTGTCACCAGAATGCCGAGGATTTCGATCGCGCCAGCGGCTGGACCGCACTTGCCCGTCAGCATGGATTTGCCGTGCTTTATGCAGAGCAGAACGCATCGAACAATCCAAATCTCTGTTTCAACTGGTTTCGCCCGAGCCTGGTGACGCGCGACCGCGGCGAGCTCGGTTCCATTCGCGAAATGATCGATTTCAGCTGCCGGCTGCATACGATTGACCATAGCAGGATTTTTGTGATGGGCCTGTCGGCCGGCGGCGCCATGGCGGCTGCACTGCTTGTGACCTATCCAGAACTGTTTGCCGCAGGCGCCGTCATCGGCGGCCTGCCTTTCGGCGCCGCCCGCGACGCCATGTCGGCGCTTGACGTCATGAAACGCGGCTCAAGCCGTCCTGCCGAAAAATGGGGCGACCTTGTTCGCGAAGTTTCCCCCGAAGCCGCACGCTTTCCGGTCGTCTCCATCTGGCATGGCGATGCCGATGAGGTGGTATCCTTCGCCAATGCGGAGGCATCCGTTGCGCAATGGCTTGCCGCACGCGAGCGTCCGCGCATCAAGGGTCGGCTGCGTCTCTTCGAGGGCGGCGAGCGGCGCGAATGGCGTGACGATTATGGCCACATGATTCTCGAGCTGGTAACGCTGAACGACTTCGGACATGGCCTGCCCGTCGGCCCTATCGTCGAGGGCTGGGAACCGGCCAACAACACTGAACGCTATATCCTGCCGGCAGCCCTTTCGGCGCCCGAAGAGCTTGTCAAAAGCTGGAAGCTTGCAGCCTAAGGGAGGCCGCGCAAAACCGTGCAGCGGTCTTTCCGTCCGGAATTGCGAGAAACAAAGAGACAGAGCGGTTCAGAGGGTTCGTGAAAAGCTGAACCGTTCTGAAGACCGCAACCTGCCTGGGCCGTCAATCATCATTGGTGGCATTCAGGTTTTCCGGCCGGATGCCGTCATCGTCAGACCAATGCTTGAAGCGTATGCCGGGGCCACCCATTCCGTCGCTGCCGCCGGCGAGGAAAAGTACGCCGTGGTTTTCGAGGACGGAGCAAAGAGCGGCAAGCGCCTTGATATCGGTCGAACCGCCCTCTGTTTCCAGCGCTTCGATCGTCGCAACCGGAAGCCTGCTCTCGCTGGCAAGCGTTTCTGTCGTCAATCCGAGCATGGCCCGCGCGCCACGTAATTGTGCTGAAGTGATCATGGGTTAACTTTATCTCATCAGCCCAAAAAGCGGAACCGATTTCGGATAAAAATCGCGCGCGAAGCGAGAGCATGCCACGCGAAGGTGCGTGGCGGTTTTGTGGGAACGACGTGCCTGAAATCAAGCGCCCGAAGCTAAGGAAGCGCATCTGAAAGATTGCCGCTGCCCTTAATAGGCGGCCGCGTTTCTTCGGTGGTCCTCGATCGCCTCGCGCAACATGTTGTTTGCGACCAGCTCCAGCGGAGCCGGCGCGGGATAGCCGAGCAGGTCATGGTAGATTTTCTCGGTCGCATCGGCCATGCCTGCCAGCGTATAGCCGTCCTTGCGGCGGCGTGCTTCGATGGCAAAACTTGCAAGCACCGTCGGATCGACAAGGCGCACCATCGCGGAAGCCAGCGCTGCCGGATCGTCGCTGTTCGGGATAATGTAACCGTTCTTGCCGTGTTCCAGCACCGTGCGCGCGCCACCGACATCCGTCAGCAGGAGCGGTTTGCCGGCGGCGGCCGCCTCCAGCATCACATAGGACATCGCTTCGTAGCGGCTCGGCATGACGACCGCGTCGAAGGCATCAATGGCAGTCGCACCCGGCACGCCACCGTCAAGCCGGACGCGGTGTTCGAGACCGGAGCCCTTGATCATGTTTCGAATGGTATCTGCCAACTCACCGACGCCGATCATCAGCAGATGAGCCTGCGGCAATTCCGCAGCCACCCGCACAAAGGCCGCAACGAGGCGCTCCGGCGCCTTTTGCTGGGTCATCCGGCCGACGAAACCGAAGAGGAGCGCATCCTGCGGAATGTCATATCGTTTCCGGATGGCTGCGCGCTGGCTCGCAGGCGGCGTCCTGACGCCGTTGACGACGACACGCAGGCGCGCCCTGGGAATGCCGAGCGACAGCGCATGATTGTATTCATCCTGCGAAACGCAGACCACGCGGTCCGTCAGCCAACTGCCGAGAAAGCGCTCGATGCCGCCGTAGATCAAGCGTCCCTTGGTGCCGAGCGTCGGATCCATGGTCCGAAAGGCATGTGGAGTGTAAAGAATCGGAATATGGCGGCCCGGCAGCCGCAGCCGTGTCAGGGCGCCGGCCTTGGAGCTATGACCGTGGATCAGATCGAACGGCCCGTGCGCCGCAGCGATCTTGCGCAAATGCCACCATGCCGACAGGTCCCAGGGACCTGGAGCGCGCCGCATGGCGAGCGGAACGACATTGTCGAGGCCGATCCGCTCCAGTTCGGCGACGAAGGCCGGCTCCGCACGCACCGGTGAGTAGACGGCGGTCACCGAATGGCCGCGATGCTGCATGGCCCGGCACAGATCGAGAAAATGCCGCCCGGAGCCGCCGCCGCTCGGCTCGAGAACCTGCAGCAGCGACAGGCGTCTGATGCTGGTGCGAATATTCACGGCGCTTCCCTTCCGCTCAAGCTACGCTGATACTTTTGCTCAAGTGCGCCGCAGCCCCAGACGATGCCGACGAGCATGTAGAGATGGCGCCAATGGTCGGTATCGATGACATTGCCGATGCCGAGGTGACCGAGAATGACGATCCAGGCGATCATGACGACAGGCTGCGCGGGCCGCTCGCGCAGCAGGCTGCGGAATCCGGACAGGAACACGCCGATGGCGACGCGCGCGGTGCCGAGCAGCCGCATGGTGGCAAGCTGCGGTCGCGCGACGCGAGGCAATGAAAGGTCGATCGCGCTCAATAGGCATTTTCCGTATTGAGCAGACGGAAAGGCGTCAGGAAGAGGATCTTCAGATCGAAGAGCAGCGACCAGTTCTCGATGTAGTAAAGGTCATAGGCCGTGCGGAACTTGATCTTGTCGTCGCTGTCGATCTCGCCGCGCCAGCCGTTGATCTGCGCCCAGCCGGTCACGCCGGGCTTCACGCGATGGCGCGCGAAATAGCCCTCGACGACATCGGCATAGGTGCGGTTATGGCTGGCCGCAAGCACCGCATGCGGTCGCGGGCCGACGAGCGAAAGGTTGCCGAGCAGCACATTGAAAAGCTGCGGCAGTTCATCGATCGACGTCTTGCGGATGAAGCGCCCGACAGGCGTGACGCGCGGGTCGTTCTTGGTCACGGCGTTGCGCGCCGATGGATCGCTCATATGCGTGTACATCGAGCGGAACTTGAAGACGTTGATGATCTCGTTGTTGAAGCCGTGCCGCTTCTGCATGAAGAAGACCGGCCCTTTCGAGGTCGCCTTCACGGCAATGGCCGCTCCGAGCATGATCGGCCAGAGCAGGGAAAGCGCGACCAGGCTGAAGAAGACGTCGAAGATGCGCTTGGCGACACCATCCCAGTCCCGGATCGGCTTGTTGAAGATGTCGAGCATCGGCACGGCGCCCACATGGGAATAGGCGCGGGGCCGGAAGCGCAGCTTGTTGGCATGCGCCGCCAGACGAATATCGGCGGGCAGCACCCACAGCATCTTGAGCAGTTGCAGGATACGGTCTTCTGCGCTGATCGGCAGTGCTATGATCAGCATGTCGATGCGCACCAGCCGGGCGAACTCGACCAGTTCCGCGACCGTACCGAGTTTCGGATAGCCGGCCACCATGATGGGGGAGCGCTTTTCGCCGCGATCGTCGAAGATGCCGCAGACGCGGATATCGTTGTCCGGCTGATGTTCGAGCGCGCGGATAAGTTCCTTGGCCGGCTCGCCGCCTCCGACGATCACGGCGCGTCTTTCCATCGTACCGTTGCGAGCCCAGTGGCGGATGCCATAGGCGAAGAGCAGACGGGCGATGAGGAGGAAAGCCGCCCCCGCAGCAAGCCAGACGCCGAGGAGGTGGACGGAATAGATATCGTTAATGTCGAACGGGACAAGAGCGACAGTCATGACCGCGAAGGCGGCTGCCCACGATCCGAGAATCCGGTGCAGGAAGCGATGCGGCGAGCGCAGTACCGGTATCTGATAGGCATCGGCGATCTGCAGGAACACGACCGCCAGACCGCTGAGCGCGCAGGTCACGACCGCTTTTGCCAGGAACGGGTGATTGCTCGCCGTTCCGAGGAACAGGATCGCAAGCCCGAATGCAAGCAGCGACAGAAATTCAAACAGCCGGTACTGCCCTATGATGATCGCCGGCGACTGGTTCGTTTCGCGGAACTGGTCGGCGATTTGCCGGGCATAGGCGTTTACGCCGTTGAGGTGAGCGCCGCTGGTCTCTTCGACACCGCGGGTGCGGATTTCCGAAACCTGCTTGCGGATACTGTCCAAGTTAAATTGCTCGGACTTTTCTTTGGTGTTCATGGCAATTTATCCGGTCGTTACCGGAAATTGCCTAACAGAAATCAGCTAAGAAACACTTACAACACTTGCTTGTATTCTAACCGTCTGCGTCCAGGCCAAGTATATTTTGATACAGGTGCAAAGTATCCCGGGCCATGAGCGAGGCGGAAAAATTCGATCGGATTGCACCAATATCGGGCATGTTGCGAAGTCCCCATTGCGGCTCCGCGATCGCTTCGGCCATGATGCGCGAGAGATCGTCGGCATCGTCCGGTCTGGCGAGCGCCGCGCTGTTTTCGCCGAGCGCTTCCGGGATGCCGCCGACGCGCGAGGCGATGACGGTCTTTCCGGCCGCGAGCGCCTCCAGGACGATATAGGGCATCGCTTCGGCGCGTGAGGGAACGACGACATTTTGCGAAACGGCGAAAGCTTCGTGTACGCGCATGGCCGGCAGCATGCCGATGCGGTGGCCGAGGCCCCGTTCAATCATCATTCGATGGTATTTGTCCTTGTCTGGACCGTCGCCGATCATCAATGCAGAGAGCGGCCTGCCGGCCCGCCGTTCCGTTTTGGCGAAAGCGTCCACAAACAGATCGGGACCCTTCAGGTCCCGCAGCATGCCGATATAGACGAAATGCACGGAGTCGGATCGCGTCGGTACATCGCGAAAGTCCCTTTCGCTGATGCCGTTGTAGATCATCACCGAACGGGTTCGGGGTTTGCCGATCTTTCTTTCATAGGTGCGGCGTTCGAAATCGCAGATGAAGATCAGCCCGTCGGTCAGAAATTCCAGCATGCGTTCGAGGCTGTGCACCAGCATGCCTTGCAGCGAAGCGCGAGGAAAGTGCAGGCTGCCGCCATGCGCAGTATAAAGGCGGGCTACGCGATACCTGTTGACCCGCAGCATCGAGCCGAGAACGCGTGCAAGCAGGCCGCCTTTGGCGCCATGCCCATGCAGCACGTCCGGCCGCAAACTCTTGATTTTTTTGTACCCGCCCCAGAGCGTGGCAGCATCCGAAAGACTGATTTGCCGCCGGATCGGTATGCGAATCACGCCTAGAGTCAAAAAGGGCGCGATGTCGTCGAACAAGCGGTCCTCATGCTCGCCGCCGGTCAGACTGTCGCAGAGTATGCCGACTTCGTGTCCGGCTTTGCTTTGCTCCTCTGCCAAATCGCGGACGTGGCGGAAAATTCCACCAACCGGGGATCTGAAGCAGTGGAGGATTTTTAGCGGTCTGGCCATGAGCGGGCTTTAGAACAACCGCTCTCTGACATAGATGGTGTCGCCTGCCAGCACGGGATCCGAAATGCCGACCCGTCCGGTCATGACATGACCGTTGATCTTGCGGGTGACGTCGGCATTGGCCTGGTTGGCTCGGCTGGTGAAGCCGCCTGCGACTGCGATGGCATTTTGAATAGTCATGCCGGGAACATAAGAATATTGGCCCGGCTGACCGACCTCGCCCATGATGTAGACCGAACGATAGCGATCGATGTCGATGGTAACGTCCGGATCGCGAATGTAGCCCTGCCGGAGTTTCTGCGCGATCTGGCCGGAGAGTTGCTGCAAGGTTCGGCCACGGGCGGCGACCTGGCCAATCAGCGGGAAGGCAATATAGCCGGCCTGGTCGACGGTATAGGTATTCGTCAATCCCGGCTGGTCGAATACCGTAACCCGGAGCCGATCGCCGCTATCCAGCGCATAAGGCTGGATCGTGGCCTCATTGAAGGCTTTCGGCGCAGGCTGATAGGTATTGCAGCCGGCAAGCGCGACGCTCACGGCGGCCATGCCAAGCGCCAGGACAATCTTTGGCTTTGCGAAGGGCATTTCGCGCTCTTTGGAAAGGGAAAATCACTGCCGTCGTTATCAATCCGTTAGGGTTAACGGCCGGTAAAGAGCAAAGGAAAATTCCGGCAAAAAATTAGAGACGCCAAACATAGTATCGGCGAAATACTATTAACGCTTGGGTTACCCTAGTCGTTTACGTTTAATTTTGGCTTTCTATTACGGAGTTTTTGCATATGTCCGCGGTCAACAATACCCAGCAGGATGTGGACATCGATCTCGCTCAGCTCTTCCGCGCCGTGTGGCGGCGGCGGGTGCGCGTCATCGCGATCACGCTGGCAGGCGCCTGCGCCGCGTTCGTGATCGCCAAGGTCATCTCGCCGGAATACCGCAGCGAGGCTCGCATTCTGATAGAGCAGCGCGCTCCGGCCTTTGCGACGACGACATCGGGCAATGATTCCAGTGCCGGCCCCTTGTTGGATGAGCTCAATATCGCCAGCCAGGTTCAGATTCTGCAGTCGGCCGATCTGGTCAAACAGGTCATCACCAATCTCAAGCTCTACGACCGCCCGGACTTTGCGTCCGGCAGCAACGGCTCCGCACTTTCCGACATTCTCGTCAAGCTGCACCTGAAGCGGGCTGCGGCCGATAAGGCACCGGAAGAGCGAATGCTGGACGCTTTCAATACCCGGCTGCAGGTTTACCAGATCAATACCTCGCGCGTGATCGGCATAAGCTTCACCTCCCGTGATCCCGGTCTTGCGGCTAGCGTGCCGAATGCGATGGCGCAGGTCTATCTGTCGATGCAGAGCGGCGCCAAGCTCGATTCCAACAGCGAGGCGACGCGCTGGCTGGAACCGGAGATCGCGAGGCTGCGCGATAAAGTCAGCGAGGCCGAAAAGAAGATCGCGGACTACCGCTCTGCGAATGGACTGCTTCAGACCAGCCAGAACAATAATTTCGCCACCCAGCAGCTTGCCGACATTTCAACGCAGCTGGCACAGGTGCGGGGTGACAGGGCCAATGCCGAGGCGCGGGCGCAAGCGGTGCGCGGCGCGCTGTCGAGCGGCCGCTCCACCGACACGCTCAGCGATGTCTCCGGATCGCAGACCATTCAGCGGCTGAAGGCGACGGAGTCGAGCCTGGAGTCGCAGATATCCGACCTCTCCACGACGCTGATGGACGGACACCCGCGCTTGAAGAGCTTGCGGGCGCAGCTCGCCGATATCCGGCAGCAGATCAATCGCGAGACCCAGAGGATTCTGGCAAGCATCGAGAACGAGGCGAAGGTGGCTCAACTGCGCGAGCAGCAGCTGTTGGCTCAGTCGAACACCTTGAAGGCCGACAGCGCCAGGGCAGGGGAGGATGAGGTCGGTCTGAACGCGCTGGAGCGGGAAGCGGCCGCCGAGCGGCAGTTGCTTGAAACCTATCTTGCCCGCTATCGCGAGGCAGCCTCTCGCGTGGATAAGAATTCCAGCCCCGCCGACGCCCGCGTCGTCTCGACGGCGGTCGAGCCGGTCGATCCGTCCTTTCCGAAGGTCGGCCCCATTGTCGTCGTTGCAACCTTGGCGACCTTCATCCTGACGTCCATCGTCATCATGCTTGCCGAGCTGTTCAGCGGCCGTGCATTGCGGCCGGTCGGCACTGTTCGCAAGGAGGATGCCGCCGTGCAGGAGGCATCGGAGGAAGCTCAGCCCACCTTTGACGAGCCGGCCCCGCTGCGGGCCGTTGCCAGAGCCGGAAACAGGGAGGTGCCCGCAAGTATGCTCTCGGTCCCTGCAGAGGACGTCCCGGTTCATGTCGCGACTGCTGCAAGCGTTCCGCAGCACGAACTCAAGGAAGCGGCTCAGGCGACGGAGGAAGAGGAGGACTTCTCCATCCAGTCCGTCGCCGATTATCTGATCGACAGCGGTTCGCGGCTTGCGATCGCCATATCTCCGACCGGTGATAGTGGCTCTACGGCAACGGTCATGCTTGCGCGGACCGTCGCCGATGCGGGAAGCCGCATCGTGCTGGTGGATATGACCGGCACCGGATGTCCCTCGAGGCTTATGGCCGAACACGGCGAGCTGGCCGGCGTGACGGATCTGCTGTGCGGCGAAGCTGCCTTTGCCGATACGATCCATCCGGATCGCCTGTCGGATGCCCATCTCGTGCCGCAGGGCACGAGCGACCTTGCCCGCGCCATGCGTGGCGCCGACCGCCTCTCGCTGATACTAGATGCGCTGGGTTCCGCCTATGACATCGTTCTTGTGGAGTGTGGCGCGGCGGAGGTTTCCGGCGTCGCACGGCTGACCCGCAGCAAGGATACGGAAATCATCCTCTCCATGCCCGAGCCCAACGAAAGCCAGTTCATGGCAGCCATGACGGAGTTTCAGAAGGCCGGCTATGAGCACATCATCCTGATGTCCGGCTGGCGTGAGGAGCATGACCCTGATACGCGCCGCGACGCAGCCTGATCAATCGCCGTCGCTGTCGCTGTTGTCCGCCGCTGCGCCGGCGCCGCGTCGCGCCCGCAGTCGCTGGATGAACGAATAGAGCTTTCGATTGGATTTGATCGCTGTCTTCGTGCGCGTGACGCCCCGTTGTGCCATCGCAGCCAGATTGCCAATGCCTGAGACAGGCAGGAACAGGTCATGCTGCACGGTCTCCATCGGGCACCAGGAGCGCTTGTAGATCTGGTCGCCGATGCCGAAATCGAAGAGGGCGGCGCCTTCGCGATGCAGCCGCTCGATCATCAGCCAGAAAAGCAATTCGCCGGGGCTTGCCTCGGCAACGGTGGCCTCGTCGATAGAGGCAAACTGGCAGATGACGTGATCTCCCTTGCGAGACAATGCTGCGACCGCGGGTATATGTCCCTCATGCTCTCCCTTCAGCCGCAGCGCGTGCATCTGCAGCGTCGCATCGAAGCCACCGTCCTCGTTCTGCCGCAGCAGCCTATGGAAGGCCGATCGGGTCGGAACGTCATCGAAGACGTCGGGCAGGCCGGCATCCTTGAAGCGTACCGCCTTCTGGCGAAAGAAGAGGTCGAGAAGCGCGTGCTGCTGGTCGGGCTCGGCAATCACATGCTCGTAGCCGCCTTTGGCATCGAGAACCCGGCTCTGGTGCTTGAATTTCTTGCGCCGCCGCTTGGCGTTCACCTGCTTCAGACTTGCTTCGAAACTGCCGAGGAAGGGTAGCTGGAAGGCATGGTTCTGATTTTCGATGGCGGGCAGTGCCGCGAGCGGATTTTTACGGCCGCGCCATTCAAGCGGCACGTTGCGCAGGACGGCGAGATCGGCCTTGCTGCGCAAGGCTGCCGCGATGGCTGCCGTCTGGGCTGAGGTCAGGTCTCCATTCGCCAGGAACTCCGGCGAAAACAGGCCGGTATTGATATTGCTGTGGCGCGCGCCGATGAATTCGGCCCGTCTTATTCCGCGGCCGCGAATGATCTCGAGCGGCAGGATGAAGGCGATGCGATCTTCGATGGAGCCGCGAAGGATGGCAAGGGGATGCCCGAAGCTCTCCGCCCAGGCCGTGCACCAGTCGTAGCTCTGGTGCAGCGACGAGAGATCGTCCCGCTCCAGCGCACGCCACTCCGCCTCGAGCGGTGCCATGCTGTCAAAGACGTCGATCCGCAGCGGGGCGACGGCGGCAGGCTGCATCGGAAGGGATGCAATCCGTTCACCCGCTGCCTCGGCAGCGGCCATGCCGGCGATATCTCGCGTCTGGGTCTGCATCCGATCTTCTCCGCTCCGCGGTATTCGAACGCAGTCTGGCGGGCAACGGCTTATTTTTGGCTTAAGATGAGACACCTGCGCCGGATAAGGCGCGGATCAGGGTTAGTCTTGTGTGAATCGCGCCAGTGCAAAGGTCATTGCGGGCGCGATCCCGCCATCCATTTAATGATGCCCATCGCCGGCAGCACCCAGACGATGCCGCTAAAAAAGAAATACAGGAAATGTACCCAGCCGGGTTGATCTGCAAGCGTTCGCACTGCAACGATCATGGCAACGATCGCATAGATTGCAACCAGCAGCACGAGCAGGATCATGCCGATGAATTTGCGCAGGCGAAGGG
>NZ_JAUQTZ010000139.1:0-16095 GCF_059803845.1 Rhizobium sp. UFLA01-1127
GTTGAAGAGATGCTTCGCCACTGCGAAACATCCGATGAAGGCAATAAAGAAAGCCGCGATCGACCAGATCAGCCGCGTGCGCAATTCCATGAGGTGTTCGATAAGCGGCTGCGGCTTATCGTCGATATCACCCGTCATGCCTGGTCCTTCTTCCTGGGTGTCTTAGGTGTCGCCTTGCTTGCCGTAGCAGTCGCGCGCTTCCTGGGAGCTGGAGGCGTTTTCTCTACGGCCGCAGCGGACGCGACCTTGCGCGGGGCTCGCTTCGGTTTTTCGGTCGCAACGGGAGTCTGGACGACAGCGGCTGCAACATCTTCGGTCTTGGCCGGCGCCTTGGCGCGAGGCTTGCGAACGGTCTTCGGCTTCCCGGCGGTTTCACTCACAATAACAGCAGGCTGCGGTGCAAGAGCAACCGCCGGCGCCTGATTGCCCGATAGGCCAGACGCGGCGGACGTGGCTGCAAGCGCCTCCGGCAGGCCGGATGTGACACCGGGAACCGGCTCGGACGGCAAGGGTGTCGCGGCGGGAGCCGCCTTGTCCGGCGTCGCCGTGCGCTGCAGGTCGGCCTTTATCTCATTGCCCATCTCCCGCAGCGGGTTCATGGCTTCCCGCAGCGAGTTGACCGGATTGAGCTTCTGGGCGTCGGCTATCGTCTGGCGCACATCGTCCAGATCCGCCTCTCGCATGGCTTCATCGAACTGTGCGCGAAAATCGCCAGCGACCTTCCTGGCTCGCGCCGTCATCTTGCCGATTGTCCGCAAGGTCGCCGGCAATTCCTTGGGGCCGATCACCACCAAAGCAACGACAGCAATAATCACCAGCTCGGACCAGCCTATATCGAACATGCAAAGGCTCCTGGGCCAACGGCAAGCCTCTCGGCTTGGCGCCTGCCGACATGATTACTTCGTTTCGTCAGCCTTGTGCTCGACCGTACGGGAAGCCGTCTGCGTCGACGTATCTTCGTCGTCGCTCATGCCTTTCTTGAAGCTCTTGATGCCCTTGGCGACATCACCCATCAGCTCCGGGATCTTTCCACGGCCGAACAACAACAGCGCGATGGCCAGGACGATGAGCCAGTGCCATATGCTTAGAGAACCCATTGCTTTAACTCCCAATTACAGTGTCTTCCCGATGTAAGACGTTTGCGGATGTTTTTCAAACAACAAAATGCAGGGCATCCACGCATATCAGGATGACGAACGCCGGTGCGGGCGGGCAAACATCTCCAAGCCGAGAGGATGATTTTCTTATATTCGCACCTACTAATGGCAAAAGAGAGACTTTGCCGGCGGTTTCGCGAAAATCCGCAAACGGGATTGCGACCTCGTTCCGGGGCGAGCCAATGGGTCAATCGCCGGAACTTTCGCCGCTCGGCGGCAGGATGCCAAGCTCCTCCAGATCCATCTGCGTGATCGGATCCTCGTCTTCCGTCAGCTCGTCGTTCATCAATGGCGACGGGATATTGAAATTGGCGGGAATCCGGCCTGACAACAGCCCTGCCCCTTTCAGCTCCTCAAGGCCGGGCAGGTCGCGCAGCTCCTCCAGGCCGAAGTGATCGAGAAAATCGCGTGTCGTGCCGAGCGTGACCGGCCGCCCAGGGGTGCGGCGGCGGCCTCGGAAGCGAACCCAGCCGGACTCCATCAACACGTCGAGCGTGCCCTTGGAAGTCTGCACGCCCCTGATATCCTCGATTTCGGCGCGCGTCACCGGCTGGTGATAGGCAATGATGGCGAGCACTTCCAGCGCCGCGCGGGACAGCTTGCGCACCTCGTTGTCATCGCGCCGGATCACGAAGGAAAGATCCGCCGCCGTGCGGAATGCCCATGCGCCCTCCACCTGCACGAGATTGACGCCGCGCATGGCGTAATCGGCCTTGAGCTTCTGCATGACGGCCGGAACATCGATGCCACGCGCCACGCGCTCGGCAATGAAGGCCTCGGAGACCGGCTGCGCCGAAGCAAAGACCAGCGCTTCGGCAATGCGCTCGGCCTCACCAAGTTGACGCTCATCGACTTCGGCCGCTTCTGCCTCGTGGTTCACATGCTGCTGCTCGTCGTCCGGCTCGCTCACGCTGTTTCCTGCCCTATTCCGCCGCTTCCAGCGACGAATGCTTCGGCCCGCGCCGCATGTAAAGCGGCTGAAACGCGCCTTCCTGACGAATTTCCATCTGGCCTTCGCGCACCAGTTCGAGCGAAGCCGCAAAGGCGCTCGCGATCGCCGTCACACGCTCGCTTGAAGTCGTCATATAGCTCAGCAGGTAATGTTCCAGAGCCGTCCAATCGGTGATCTCGCCGATCATGCGGTCCAGAATGGCGCGCGCATCGGCGAGCGACCAGACACGGCGCTTCTCGATAGTTACCTGCGTCACGGCCTGACGTTGACGCAGGCTCGCATAGGCCGTCAAAAGATCGTAGAGGCTGGCGTCAAAGGCCGACTGACGTCGATCCGGAATATGCTCCGGCGCGCCGCGGGCGAAGATATCGCGGCCGAGGCGATTGCGATTGACGAGATCGGTAGCCGCGTCGCGCATGGCCTCGAGGCGCTTCAGGCGGAAGGCAAGCGTTGCCGCCATCTCCTCGCCCGTCGGCCCGTCTTCCTTGCTTTGCTGCGGGATCAGCAGCTTGGATTTCAGGTAGGCGAGCCATGCAGCCATGACGAGATAATCGGCCGCGAGCTCGATACGGATGCGCCGGGCGCTGTCGATGAACTGAAGATATTGCTCGGCAAGCGCCAGAACGGAGATCCGGGCGAGATCGACCTTTTGGTTGCGCGCGAGATGCAGCAGAAGATCCAGCGGCCCTTCAAAGCCGGCAAGATCGACGACCAGCGCCTGCTCATGCGAGCCGCGCTGCGTCTCGCCTTCCTGCCAGAGCTTGTCCATCGGCGCTGCCGATTGCTGGAGCTTGTCCGTACTGCCACTCACCTTGTCACCCGTCCGTTCTTCGAAGTCCGGTTTTATGCCACCGCGAACATGGCGTCGAATTCCGCGCGAACCGCGGCTTCGCCGGCACCGTCATTCCTGCCGAATGCCGCTTCGACCGCCTTGGCCCTTGCCAGCGATGCGCCCGTCAGTGCGGGAACATTGCGAACCACCTGCAGCATCTCGTCCATGACACCGTTGCAATGCAGCACGATATCGCACCCGCCCGCAACAATATTTGCCGCACGCTCGCCGATCGTACCCTTCAGCGCGTTCATCGAGGTATCGTCCGAGAGCAGAAGGCCCTCAAAGCCGATGTAGCCACGAATGATCTCCTCGATCACCTTGCGCGACGTCGTGGCCGGATTCTCCGGATCGATATCAGTGAAGACGACATGGCACGTCATCGCCATCAACTCGTCCTTGAGCGCCACGAAGGGGGCAAAATCATGGACTTCCAACTCGGCACGCGGCACCGAGACGACAGGCAGCTCGTGATGGGAATCCGCGAAGCCGCGGCCATGGCCGGGCATATGCTTCATCACGGGCAGCACGCCGCCGGCTTTCAGACCTTCCGCAGCCGCACGTCCCATTTCCGCCACCGTCACCGGATCGCCGCCATACGCGCGGTTGCCAATGACATTGCTCGATCCCGCGACCGGAACGTCCAGCACCGGCAGACAATCGACATTGATGCCGAACTTCAGCAAATCGAAGGCATGAAGCCGCGACATCAGCCACGCAGCGCGCAGGCCACGCTCGCGATCCTGCCGATAGATATCGCCCAGCGCCTGCCCCGATGGGTAATGCGGCAGGATCGGTGGACGGATGCGTTGCACCCTGCCGCCCTCCTGATCGATGAAAACAGGAGCATCGCGGCCAACGCTGTCGCGCAGAGACGCAACAAGATCGGCGATCTGTGCCGGCTCAGAGATGTTGCGTCCGAACAGAATAAAGCCCCAGGGCTGCTCTCCCTGATAGAGGGAACGCTCTTCCGAGGTGATGGTGTGGCCGCTACAGCCAAGGATCATGGATTTCGATTCGGTCATATCCGAATCATAAGGCCTGCGCCGGAAAATGCGAGTGACGTCAAGTGTGGATACACAAGAACAGCGCAGCGCAAACGAAAACGGCGGGCCGATGCCCGCCGTTCTCCAAAGTCTCGTATCTGATCCTTACTTCGAGATCAGGCAGGTGCCGCCGGCGGCGCGATAGCGCGTGCAGATGGCCGCGGCCTCGTCCTTCGTTCCGGCAACGACGCGGACACGATAATAGGTGCCCTTGCCGGCGATATCGGCCTTGCGGATCTCGAGCGGATGATTGCCGATGACGCTGGCGAACTTGACCTTGAGGTTCGCCTGCGACTTCTGCGCATCGGCTTCCGTTGGCAGCGACGCAATCTGCACTCCGTAAGCGCCGACGCTCGCAGCAGAGGTCACAGGCGGGGCTGCTGCCGGGCTCGCTGATGCGACCTGCTTCGGCTGCACCTTGGGCTGGGGCTGGGCATCCTGTGCCGGAGCGGCTGTGTTTGCCTTGGCAGGTTCCGGGCGGGCCGTCGGAACCGGATTGGTCTTGACGACGCGGATCGGCGTGCTTTCGGCGCTGGGAGCATTGCCATCATCAGCCTGGGCTGCCGGCGGCGCGTTGGTTACGGCTGGACGCGGGCTCGCAGACGCGACCTGATTGTTCGCCGGCTTGACGGCGGTCGTCGTATCAACCGCCGGTTCATCACGCGGCACCAGCGAGCCGTCCGGCTTGACGATCATCGTGCGGACCTTGCGCGGCGATACGGCTGGCACCTGGTCGTCGCCGTTGGAGGCGACATTGGTGTTCCCGCCATTCTGGTTTGGCAGCAGGCGCGGATCCTGGGTGTCGCCGACCGGCGTCGACGTTGCCTGATCGCCGCTGCCGTCGTCCGGGGATATCGATTCGGGAATGAGCGTCTTCTGAACGACATCGACCGGTTGCTCGTTGGAAGAGACAAGCTCCTTCTGCTTCGGCGCCGCGGTACTGTCGCCGGCAACACGGTCATAAACGGCCTTGTTCTGGTTGGGAACGACGGTGCCACCCGGATTTTCCGGAGCGACCTTCACCGGGCCGCTATCGGCCGCGATCACGCGCGGCTCACCGGAGAAGCTGGAGATCGGCGTCCCGTGGCGGACCCAGCTGTAGGCGCCATAGGCACCGACGCCAAGAGCTGCGACGACAGCGGCGGTCGTGACGATGCCACGTACCGAGCGAACCGGACGGCGGCTGCCCGCGGCCGGATCCAGCGTCATCCTGGCGACATTCTCGACAGGATTGGAGGCTTCGCGGTAGCTGCGGCGGAAGTCCTCTTCCAACGCACGCTCGAACTCGTCGAACTCCTCCATAGGCTGCTTTGCAACGGGCGCGGCGGGCTGGGCGGCCGCATTTTTTGACCAGGAAGCGGCGACTGCGGCACCGCCGAGCGCTGCGGCAACGGCCGGCTTGATCGGCTCGGGCGCGGCTTCCCTGGGCGGGGAACCCAGCAGGCTCGCCATTTCCGAATCGAGATCGAAATCAAATTCTGGCGAAACCGCGACCGGCTCTTCCGGTTCGATCGCAGGCAGATGCGGAACGTGCGACCCTTCGAAGGTTTCGACGCGATCTTCCGTCTCGGAAATTTCCGTCGGGTCGAAAGGCAGCGGCTGATCGGCTTCAAATACCGGTGCCGCCGCATGTGCGGCAGGCGCAACGGGTGCCGGCGCGGCATGAATCGGCTGCGGCGCGACAGCCGCAAACATTGGCGCGACCGGTGCCGACGCAACCGGCGTCGCGCGGGAAACGATTGTCTCCGCGATCGGCGCGGCCGGCGCCGGCTGCCTTGGAGCGGGAGACTTGTCGGCTTCGGCGAAATCGAGGCCAGCAAGCTCCATTTCGATATCGGCCAGATCGAACTCGAAATCCTGACCGGCAAACGGGTCTTCTGCACCGAAGGTGATCGGCTCGGGTTCTTCGTGCTGTGCCACAGCCGCCTGCGTGACGGGCAGGACTGCCGGCTCAGGGAACGAAACGTCGAAACTCCCGAAATCCGGTTCTTCCTTCGCTGCGGGTGCGCTGACCCTGGACGGAACCGGATAGCGGTTCACATCGGCCAGCAGCGCATCGATCTCGGCGGAAAGTGCAGCCGGATCAGCCTTGGCGACCTTTGGCGGCTCGGGCGCCTTGAAGACGGCGGGAGCCGGCTGAACTGCGACAGGTTGCGATGCAGCCTGCGGAGCACGCGAAGGCTCCACGGGATCAAACACTTCGAAATCGAGGGCGCCATCGAACATGGCCTCCTCAACGGCCGAAGTCGGTGCCGGCGCAGCAACGGACGGAGCGGCGGCTGGTGCGGGCTGCTCGCGCGGCGCAGCGGGCGTTGCAAGCGTGAAATTGGCGATCGGCAACCGCATGGTGGCGGCGGCCGACTGCGGCGTCTTGGCAACGGGCGCGACTGCCGGCGGCTCGACGGGCGCAGCTTTCTGCGCCGGCTGCAGAACCGGCGCTATCGACATTTCCAGCTCGTCGATCAAATCGCGGGCACCGATCGTCGGCTTGACCGGAGCCGCGACCTGCGGAGCGGGCTCGACAAACCGAGGCTCGGCAAAGGTGGGTTCCGGCCGCACCGGCTCAGTAAGATGCGAAGCCTGCTCATGGCCGGGAGACGAGACTTGTTCCGCCGGAGCAGAAATGTCATTTGCCGGACTCATTCGCGGCGTATCATACCGCTCGAACTCACGGAGAAGTTCGTCTTCGAGATTGAAGGCCGGCTCCTGCCGTTGAGCCGCAGGAGCTGCCTGAGCAGCGGGGCGCGGCTCGAAACCTACGATACGAGCGAGTTCTGCCAGCGGATCATCATCCGCAAAGAACTCGTCGTTTCCGCTTGCGCGATACGCCAACTGTTTTTCTGCCATCACCGTTCCACTCGAAAACGCTTCAACTAATGCCAGCGCAATGTGGGTAAATGGTGACGTTTATCGCATTTCGTCCGGTGCTGCGGTCCCGGTTATACCAAGACCTGACTTCAAAACCGACGCGACAGCGTACACCAGCCCAAGTCTGGCTATGCTCAATTCTCGGTTCTTATCGTTAACAAAACGTAATTCCGGTAAATCTTTACCTTTATTCCAGTGTCCATGGAAGGAACTGGCCAAATCGTAAAGATAAAAAGCGATGCGATGCGGTTCCTGAGACTGTGCCGCAGCTTCAATGATTCGCGGGAATTCCGCAATCTTCGCAATCAACTGCAATTCAGTGGGATCGGAGATCGCACCGACGACGGCCTTGGACAGGTCGAGCGAGGTGATATCGAGGTCGGGGAAGGCTTCCTTGGCCTGGCGGAAGACCGACATGCAGCGCGCATGCGCATACTGCACGTAGAATACCGGATTGTCCTTCGATTGCTCGGTGACCTTGGCGAAATCGAAGTCCAGAGGCTCGGAATTCTTCCGGTAGAGCATCATGAAGCGCACCGAATCGCGGCCGACTTCATCGACGACTTCGCGCAGCGTGACGAAATCGCCCGAACGCTTCGACATCTTCACCGGCTCGCCGTTTCGATACAGCTTGACGAGCTGGCAGAGAAGCACCGTCAGCTTTGCCGCACCATCGGAAACGCCCCGCGCGACCGCTTCAAGCCGCTTGACGTAGCCTCCATGGTCGGCGCCGAGAATGTAGATCATCTCGTTGAAGCCGCGGTCGAACTTGTTCTTGAAGTAAGCGACGTCGGCGGCAAAGTAAGTATAGGAACCGTCCGACTTGATCAGCGGGCGATCGATATCGTCGCCGACCTCAGTCGAGCGGAAAAGCGTCTGCTCGCGGTCTTCCCAGTCTTCCGGCAACTGCCCCTTCGGCGGCGGCAGCGCGCCCTTGTAGACATGGCCCTTGAAGGTCAGATCGTTGATTGCTGTGCGGATGAGAGCCGCGCCGTTGGCATGCAAGGTGCGCTCGGAGAAGAAGACGTCATGATGGACGTTCAGCGCCTCGAGATCTTCCTTGATCATCGCCATCATCGCGTCGATGGCGCGATCCTTGACGATCGGAAGCCACTGCTCTTCCGGCATGCCGCGCAGCTTCGTGCCGAACTCCTGGGCGAGCGCCTCGCCGACCGGAACGAGATAATCGCCGGGATAGAGGCCGGCCGGGATTTCGCCGACCTGCTCGCCGAGCGCTTCGCGGTAGCGAATGAAGACGGAGCGCGCCAGCACGTCGATCTGCGAGCCGGCGTCGTTGATGTAATATTCCTTGGTGACCTCGTAGCCGGAGAAGGCCAGCAGGTTCGCCAGCGCGTCGCCGACGACGGCGCCGCGGCAATGGCCGACATGCATCGGTCCGGTCGGATTGGCCGAGACGTACTCGACGTTGACCTTCTGTCCCTCGCCGAGCTTAGAACGGCCGAACTTTTCGCCTTCCGCAATCATCGTGGATAGCAGCCGCTGCCAATAGCCGACCGAAAGACGGATATTGATGAAGCCGGGGCCGGCAACCGAAACCTCGGCGACGTCGGCATCTTCCTTCAGCTTGGCGACGATAATTTCGGCAAGCGCACGCGGATTCGTGCCCAACGGCTTGGACAGGACCATGGCCGCATTCGTGGCGATATCGCCGTGGCTGGCGTCTCGCGGCGGCTCAACGCCAATACGTCCGAAGTCGAGCTCAGATCGCTTTTCCCGCACAATATCAATTTGCTCGAGAGCGTTCTTAATTCTTACTTCGAAGTCGGTGAAAAGGTTCATGATATGGTCCACGCATAGTTGGACGGACCGCTATCGGCCCGACGCCGCCGCTGCCTACCGCAAATCGGGAGTCTGGTCAAACAGGCGCTTGTGAGCGCTGATGGCGTAGGTATCCGTCATGCCGGCCAGATAGTCGCCCACATGCCTTGCCTTGGGAGCGATCGAAAGTCCGGCGATATGATCGACCCAATAGTGGCTCTGCATCTCCTTGGGATTGTCCATATAGGCATGGAAGAGATCGGTGACGATCTGCGCCGCGCCCGCACGGATGCGCATGATGTCGGGATGGCGATAGATGCGCTTGAACAGCATCCGCTTGATCAGCCTGTCGGTCTCCGCCATGTCCGGCGAAAACGTTGCGACGATCCGGCCGGCGGCGCGGATGTCGGCCACATTGCCCGGCTTCACCTCTGCGAGTGCCTGCTGCGAAACGGCAATGACATCCTCCACCATTCGGGTGATCTGCCGACGCATGATCTCGTGCGTGAAGCGGCTCGGCTCCAGGTGCGGGTAGCGCGCCCTCACCTCGGCCATCAGCCCGGCGAGAAAGGGTACTTCCTCCAGCATGTCGAAAGTCAAATAGCCGGAACGCAGGCCGTCGTCGATGTCATGTGTGTTGTAGGCGATATCATCGGCGATTGCGGCGACCTGCGCCTCAAGGCTGGCATAGGAGGCGATTTCGAGATCGTGGATCTCGCAATAATCGAGGATCGGCTGCGGCACCGGCCCGCGGATACCCTTGCCGTCAGGCGTCATCAGCGGGCCATTGTGCTTGACTAGGCCTTCAAGCGTTTCCCAGGTCAGATTGAGCCCATCGAAATCGGCATAACGGCGCTCGAGCTTCGTCACGATACGCAGGGATTGGGCATTGTGATCGAAGCCGCCGTAGGGCAGCAGCACCTCATGCAACGCATCCTCGCCGGTATGGCCGAAGGGCGTATGGCCGAAATCGTGGACAAGCGCCACGCCTTCCGCGAGATCTTCATCCAGCTTCAAGGCTCTCGCCAGGGCGCGGGCAATCTGCGCGACTTCGATCGTATGCGTCAGCCGGGTGCGATAATGATCGCCATCCTGAGCAATGAAGACCTGCGTCTTGTGCTTCAACCGCCGGAAAGCGGTCGTATGGACGATCCGGTCGCGATCGCGCTGGAATTCGGAGCGTGTCGGGCTCGATCCTTCTTCATAGAGCCTTCCGCGCGATTCCCAGGGATTTGTTGCATAGGCTGCCTTTTCCCCATACCCGAAACCCAATGCATGCGTATCAATCGTCATTATCAATCCATTCCGGCATTTGGCTCCCGCACCGCCATCGGCGCGACAGTCGTTTCCCTGCATTCGGTCCCTGGCTTTGCTTGCGACGCGGACAGCCGCCTGCGCTTCGTACATCCCAGCCCATTGACGCCGCTTTGCAGCCTTCATACCTATAGACCAGAAAACAGCAAAATGGTGTGTGGCTCAACCAGGAAACCATAGCTGTCGCCGGCCTGACTTTCATGATAAAGGCCACGGATATCAGCCGTTTGAAAGTTCGGCGGCTTATTGGTTCTCTCCGGATCTTGACCCCGGCAGGAGGAAGACATGACTGAGACAAGTGTTACCCTATCGGATGCCGCAGCCAAGCGAATCGCTGCCATTGTCGGCGCAGATGCCGGAAAACGCGCCCTTCGTGTCGCTGTCGAAGGCGGCGGCTGCTCGGGTTTTTCCTATAAATTCGATCTCGTCGAAGGCCCCGAAGCTGACGATATCATTGTCGAAAAGGATAATGCGACCGTCCTGATCGATCAGCTGTCGCTGGTCTATATGGCGGGTTCCGAGATCGATTTCGTCGACAATCTTCTCGGACAATCTTTTCAGATCAAGAATCCGAATGCCGTCGCAAGCTGCGGCTGCGGCACGAGTTTTGCCATCTGATCCACACACCCGCTTTTCCACAGTTTGATGACCGGCCGGGAGCCTTCGCTTCGGGCCGGTTCTTATATGGGCTGTAGTCAAGCTCACCGGCTGCGGATACAACAGGGCGAAGCAAAGGAATGAGCCGCCCATGAAAATCGCCACCTGGAACATCAACGGCGTCAAAGCGCGTATCGAGAACCTCTGCCAGTGGCTGAAGGACTCGAACCCGGACATCGTCTGCCTGCAGGAGATCAAGACGATCGACGAAGGCTTTCCCAGGCTGGAGATCGAGGCGCTCGGCTATCACGTCGAAACACATGGGCAAAAGGGCTTCAATGGCGTTGCGATTCTCTCGAAGACCAAGCCGGACGAAGTGACGCGCGGCTTGCCGGGGGACGATAGCGACGAACAGGCCCGCTTCATCGAAGCGGTGTTCTCCGTTGAAGGACACGGCGCCTTGCGGGTCTGCTGCCTTTATCTGCCGAACGGCAACCCCGTCGATACGGAAAAATACCCCTATAAGCTCGGCTGGATGGAACGCCTGCGCAAATTCGCCTTGGAACGCCTGGCTCTCGAAGAGCCCCTGATACTCGCCGGCGACTACAATGTCATACCGGAGCCGCACGACTGCTTCGACCCGAAGGTCTGGGAGAGCGACGCGCTCTTTCTGCCGCAGACGCGCCAAGCTTTCCGTCAACTCGAACATCTTGGCTTTACCGATGCAGTCCGCGCGACCACAGATGCGGTGAAGCTCTATTCATTCTGGGACTATCAGGCCGGCGCCTGGCCGAAAAACAATGGCATCCGCATCGATCACCTGATGCTGTCTCCGGAAGCTGCCGACCGCCTTACCGCGGCGGCCATCGAGAAACATGTGCGCGCCTGGGAAAAACCCTCAGACCATGTGCCTGTCGTCGCACATCTTGATTTCGGCAATTAAGCTTCAATCCTGATCGGGAAAGGCTATCCTATCCCTGCCGGTCGGAATCCCGATTGCGGCGCCGATCAATCGGAGCCCGCAACATCGAGCTGATGGGCCATGGAGACAGCGACGCGGCGGTCGTTCTCGTTGGCAATGGAGAAAGCCTGCTCCTGCATGTCTTCCATCCAGCCGCAGTCCTTCGGCTTGCACTTGTCGAGTGCCGCGGTCATGAAGGCCAGGCCGCGGATCGATTGGCCTTCCTGGAACAGAAGATTGCCGAAAACGGCCATGGCGCCCGGATGGCCGCTTTTGCGCGCCTGGTTCAGCCATTTCTTGGCCTGCTGGACATTGGTCGCGCCGCCCTCGCCCGACAGCATCATCTGCGCTAGCTGAAATTGCGCCTCGGGAACGCCGAATGTCGAGGCAACCTGGAAATAGAGCTGGCGGGCCTGGTTGAGATCGATCTTGACCGGGCTGTTGGCAATACCGGTCTTGTAGTAGCTCGCAAGCGCCAGCAGCGCGTTGATGAAGAAGCCCGTATCTTCAGAACCAGGCTCCACGCCCTGCTGGGCGATTTCGCTATAGATCTTGAAGGCTTCGAAATCGTTCTGCGTGACGCCATCGCCATCGGCATACATATTGGCCAGAGCCCAGCGGGAGCCGGTATGACCCTTTTCGGCGGCGTAACGATAGGCTTCGACCGCCTCTTCCTTCTGTCCGTTCTTATAGGCCTTGAAGCCGAACTTGAAGAGATCGAACGGACCCGATTCCTTGGTGACGCCGGCATTGATATCGAATGCCCTCGCTTGGCCCGCCAGCGCCACGGCAGTGGCAAGGGACAGGCTGAGCATCATGACTCTCGCTGATATGAACTCGGACTTAAACATAACAGTCGATTTCTTTCGCTCCATTCGCATCTGCCGCAGCGTTCGCATGCACGCCGACAGCTTTGCGAATGTTTTCCCTGATGGCGCACAAGACTGGATCATCCCCCGGAAGGAAGGTTTTCGTGGCATTCAACCGAAGCCGTCTGCCACAATTGCGAGCATAGCCTGCAATTATGTCGAAACCAGCATGTGTGCGACCGCTACCGCGACTCACCGCCGAAGGCGCGCTCTTATCCGCTTTCCGATAAATAAGATCGAAGATCGCTCGGCCGACGGCCTCCCTTGGCAGGCAAGGACTTTTTCGCTGCATCGGAAACATCGCTGCTCCGATCCCGGATTGTTGCTTATGCCAAAGTGGAAGTTCACCCATCGACCGCTTATGCACTTTCTACAAGGCTTACCCCTGTGCCCACGTAATCGCTGCTCCCCATTTGTGGCGGGAAATGGACAAATTGTAATCTGATCACGCGGCTGCAATGTCTTGAAATAGAGTGTTGCCAATTCGTCACAAAAATTTTATCGGACTTGAAATTTCCTTAACCATAAATCGGGCAAAAGGTGCGGTTCACGCTCCACTTCCCAAATCACATAAGGAAACATCGCGAAGCCTGAAAGGGTTCGCGATGCTGAAGACGAGAGGAAGGGATTGCCGAAAAACCTCTTCGATTCAATGGCTTATCGTCAGAAGCTGACTTTGACCGAGGTTTGAAGAGCTGCAACCAAGTCGTTGCCGAAGCTGTAGGTCGCATCGTTTCCGTAAACGGTGCCGCCGCGTGTGATCGGTCCGGACTTTCCGCTGGTCATGAGGCCGAGAGCGCCGCCAAAATTGAACTGGACATGTTCGGTTGCCTTGTATGCCACGCCTGCACCGAGGGTCCAGGTATCCGAATTCATGCCGTAACCCTCGCTCGTGCCGCGATCCCAGGTCAGGCTGACGGCACCGCTCCATTTGTCATTGAACTTATGTCCCACGCCGCCGGTGATGGTCCAGCCGTCACGATAGAGCAAATCGAGCGAAGTCAGTTCCGTCGGGCCATTGGACTTGCACGAGATGCTGCGCGTCGACGTCGGGCAGAGAGCGATGCTCTGCAGAATGCTCCAATTGGTCCACTTGACCGAGCCGAAGGCGAGCCAGTCCGGCGCAATACCGGACTGCACCTTCCATTCCAGCGAATCCGGCGCTTTGGCGGAGCCGAAAACGGAGGTCATCTTGCCGGCAAATCCCGGAACGACGGCCGGCGGCACTTCGGTCAGATCGACGCTACCCTTGAGGTTGTCGTATTTGACCTGGCTATTGTAGACGAGGCTCGTGCGGAAGGCGTATTCCGGGATTTCGTAAGCAATGCCGGCACGCCAGCCCCAGCCATGCCCATCGACATCGAGCGAACCGACGCCATTGTAAACCGCCGAAATCGGCGCCGGAGTGGCGTAGACCAGTCGCGACTTGTAGCCGCTCACTTCCTGATAGAAGCCGCCGCCGATCAGGCGCAACTGACCCGGGCCGGCATCGAACTTGTAAGAGCAGGTGGCCGAGTAGTTGTTGGTGCGGACTTTGACTTCGGATTCGTTATTGGCACCAGCCCAGTTCAGGCCTTCATTGAGATGTCCGCCGAAAGGCTGGGAATAGTCGGCCATGCAGTCGAGATCATCGGTAATGCCGATCTTGAAGGCCACATAAGGGATTGCATAATTATCAGAGGCATCGGTCGAATGGCTGCGATTGTTGAGATTGCCGTCAGCCGGATTGATATCCTTGGCGTTCTTCAGCTTGCGGTCGGGCATGACATAAGTGATGCCGGATTCGAAAACATAACGCCCCTTGTCGAAAAGCAGATCGATATCGTAGCCGCCACGATCAAGACCGCCAGCGAAAGCGGCGCTTGCGAAAGATGAGCTGATGACGAGTGCGACCGCGCCCCTCAACGCAACAGAAAATGCCATTGTGTCTCCCCCACTGGTGCATTCATTTATTTGATTGTTGCGATGATCATGGGAGTTGGCAATGCGGCGCGCGCGAGCCCCGGCCATATAAGAGAGCGATCGATTTACGTAAGAAAACGAACCATGGCTCGAAACATCTATTTCATTAGGTAAATTTTTCTTTTTGAATAACATTTTAATCCCCACATAGATTATCATTCTTCATAGCAACAATTCTGTTACAATCTGACAACAGTTCAGCTTTTCGAGAATAACTACCAATTTTAAGGGTAATCCGTTTCGCCTGTGCGAAACTGACGACGACCCAAAGCATCCGATCCGGACAATCCACATCGAATCGAGGGAAGAAACGAAAAAGCACCCGGCGAATGCCGAGCGCTTTCTCCAAAGTGCTTGAATTCCATTGCTCCCGAAGCGAGTCGCGACCATCCGGATTCGCTCCCGGCGCCTCAGGCCTTTTTGATGCCCGGCATGCCGCTGTTGCAAAAGCGCCAGGCACTTTTGCGCGACCTGCTCAGCCAGCCTCGCTGACCCGCGCTAGCGCCACCTTGAGGCTGACCTGCTGCCCTTCGAGTTCGCCGAGACGTTCGCGCTCGGCGGAAACGACATCCGGGTTCGCGTTGGCGACGAACTTCTCGTTCGAAAGCTTGCCCGTGATGCGGGCGATCTCCTGATCGTTCTTGGCGATCGCTTTTTCGAGACGCGCTTTTTCGGCGGAGAGATCGATGAGGCTGCCGAGCGGCAGGCAGACGGTCGCCTCGCCGACAACGATCTGCGCGGCCCCCTTCGGCGCGGTATCGGCAAGCGAAACCGTTTCCACGCGCGCCAGCCGCTTGATGGCGGCGTCGTGGCGGAAGATGCGTTCGCGCGTCAGGCTGTTCGCATCGACGACGACCAACGGCGCAGTGGCTGCCGGCGGCACGTTCATTTCCGCGCGAACCGAGCGAATGCCGGAGACGAGATCGATCAGCCAGTTGATTTCGTCGGCGGCGACATCGTCGGCGTAGGACGGCGCCGGCCAGTCGGCGTGGCAGATAAGGCCGTCACGCTCCTTGCCCTCGCCCGCGGTATGCGCCCAAAGCTCTTCCGTCATGAACGGCATGAAGGGATGCAGCAGCTTGTAGGTCTCTTCGAGAACATAGGCAGCGCAGGACTGAGCCTCCGCCTTGGCGGACACGTCGTCACCGCTGAAGATCGGCTTCAAGAGCTCGAGATACCAGTCGCAGAACTGGTTCCAGATGAAGCGATAAAGCGCGCCCGCAGCATCATTAAAGCGGAAGCTTACGAGCGCTTCGGTCACATCGCGCTCAGCACGCGCCAGCTCCGTCAGAATCCAGCGGTTGACGGTGAGTTCAGCCGCCTCCGGCACGAAATGCGGATCGCTCTTGGCGCCGTTCATCTCGGCAAAGCGCGTGGCGTTCCAAAGCTTGGTGCCGAAGTTGCGGTAGCCGGCGATGCGGGCCGGGTCGAGCTTCACGTCGCGGCCCTGTGCGGCCATGATTGCCAGCGTAAAGCGCAGCGAATCGGCACCGTACTGGTCGATCAGTTCGAGCGGGTCGATGACGTTGCCCTTGGACTTCGACATCTTCTGACCGTTCTTGTCGCGAACCAAGGCGTGGACATAGACCGTGTTGAACGGCTCGACCGGCTCGCCGTTCTCATCCTTCATGAAATGCAGGCCCATCATCATCATGCGGGCAACCCAGAAGAAAATGATGTCGAAGCCGGTGACGAGGACGTTCGTCGGATAGTAGCGCGCGAGTTCCGGCGTCTCATCCGGCCAGCCGAGTGTCGAGA
>NZ_JAUQTZ010000013.1:0-64385 GCF_059803845.1 Rhizobium sp. UFLA01-1127
CAGGACACGGCGCGCATCACGCATGCGCAGTCGGCCGACGACTATGTCTCGATCGGCCGCGATGTGGAGAGCCAGGTGCTGGCACGCGCCATCCATGCGCATATTCATTTCCGCACCTTCCTCAACGGCAACCGCACCGTCGTCTTCCCGGCAAGCCCCGGCTCCTACGCTTCAGAACGCATGGGGTGAGAGGCATCCGCGCGATTTCGGCCGGCTCCCTTTTCTTTTCGCTCCGAAGCGCGATTTGATATTACCCCTATCGAATCCTTCGGAGATCAAGGAGAGGACATGTCATTCCACCGCCATGGAACGCTGCTGCTCGCGGCGTTCCTTCTCTGGGCGCCGGCATCCCATGCGGAGACCGCCGAAGAGGATCCCTCCAGGATCAATCTCGCCAAGCTGATCGAATGCACGACCTACGACGTGCCAAGCTACAACAATTTCGCCCTGTGGCTGACCGGACCGGAAAGCGCCAAGGCCATGAAACTCTTTGGCATCAGCGAACTGCCATCGGCCAATCCCTTCCTGCGGGAATTCCAGCTTTCGAAGCCTGTGACCGTCTTCGGACGGCAGACGAGCCAGATCGCCTTCGCCTCCACGGGGCCGCTTGCCGTGCTCGACGAAGTCGATCCGCATCCGCTGGCCAAGCAGCTCGGCGTGGCAGCTTCGGTCGACCAGCCGAACAAATTCCTCGCTGAAAAGGTAATCCTGTCGCGCAAGGACCAGCAGGAAAATTCAGATACCGTGCTGGAAACGCGCATCTCGCTCAGCGTCTCCACCGTCGATACTCATCCAGGCAAGACGCTCGCCGGCTGCAGCTATTCCATCGAGATCGAATAGGTTCCTACGGCCGGCCGGCTGCATTCCGTAGCCCATCTTCGTCCCCATCGCTCGACAACCCCTATCTGCTTTAGGTAATTTTCTTTAGGATGGAATGGTTTAGAGCATGATGCCGAAAAGTGTGATCGGTTTTCGGACGACATCGTGCTCTAGTTCTTTAATTCTGGGCCGGATTCAGATTTTAGACCGTTTCGACCTAAAATCATCCGGCTCCAATGTCGATGCAAATGAACCATCCGGGGGATGCCATGGCCGACGTCGCGTTCGTGAACCGTATGCAACTGCCGAGACCGGAGGTAACGCCGGAGGAGGCAGCCGAAATCCTGCAGACGCATTACGGTCTTAGCGGGACGCTGACCGAGCTCGGCAGCCAGCAGGACCGCAACTACCGCATCGACGCCGGCGACAATGCCTATGTGCTGAAAATATGCCACGCGGAATACGAGCTGGTCGAACTCGAGGCGCAGAATGCCGCCATCCGCCACCTGCATACAAAGCCGGATGCACCGCGCGTGCCCGATGTCGTGCCCTCGCTGAACGGCCGCGATATTCTCGCCATCACCGTCCGCGAACAGGATTATCTCGTCCGGCTGCTCGGCTTTCTCCCCGGCCGGACGCTGACGCGATGCAAGCATCTGCCGCCGGCTGCGGCCGCCGGTCTCGGCGCGCTTTCGGCCAGGCTTGCCCGCGATCTCGCCGATTTCGATCATCCCGGCCTGCACCGGAGCCTGCAATGGGATCTGCGCCGCGCAGGACCGGTCGCCGTACAGCTCCTGTCGGCCATATCAGACCATGAGGCACGCGACCGCATCGCCAAGGCGATGGTCGCCGCCGTCAAGCGCATCCAGCCGCTTGCGGGCGCCCTGCGCGTGCAGCCGGTGCATCACGACGTTACCGACGACAATGTCGTCAGCCATCCCGATGCGCATGGACAGCTCGTGCCCGACGGCGTCATCGATTTCGGCGACATCATCCAGGGCTGGCTGGTGGGCGATCTCGCCGTCACCTGCGCGTCGCTGCTGCATCATGCGGACGGCAATCCCTTTTACATCCTTCCGGCCATCAGGGCCTATCATGCGATCTATCCGCTGCAGGAAGCCGAGGCCAAGGCGCTATGGCCACTGATCGTGGCGCGCGCCGTCATCCTTGCGGCCAGCTCCGAACAGCAGCTCGCCATCGATCCCGATAACGACTATGTGCGCGGCAACCTCGATTTCGAACGCGAAATCTTCGATGTCGCTACCGAGGCACAGCCAGATGTGATGGAGGCGGCGATCCTACGCACTATCGGCTTCGATGCCCGTCCGATCGCGACCGAAAACTGGTCGCCGCTGCTGCCCGACATCGATCCTTCGCAGATCGCCGCAGTCGATCTTTCCGTTACCGGGCCTGATTTCATCGACGGCAACTGGCAGAAGCCCGACATGGACTGGCGGTTGCTTGCCCAGACGGCCATAGCATCCGGAGCTGCGGCGACCCGCTACGGCGAATTCCGCCTGTCACTCGCCGCGCCGCTCACCATGGTACTGCCGCAGAACTTCGCCCTTCATTGCGATGTCTGCCTGCCGGCGGGTACTGCGGTCGCCGCTCCTTTTTCCGGCCTGCTGCAACGGCAAGGCCAGCATTTCGTGCTGGCCGGCGAGGAAACGAGCCTGCATCTCGACGGCGTCGAAAGTGCTCTCGAGGATGGAGCGACCATCGAGCAAGGCGCAACGATAGGCACGATCGGCAGCGAAGGCTCGGCGATCGGAGGATTGCGCATCCAGCTTTGCCGTGTACCCAATCTCGTGCCGCCGCTTTTTGCGACCTTGGACCAGGCGGAAGGCTGGTCGGCCGTTTCCCCCTCGCCCGCCGCACTCCTGAACCCGGCATGCGAGGCGGCGCGGCCGGATGCCGCCGCGCTGCTTTCCCTGCGCAACGCGCGCTTCGCCAAGCCGCAGAAGCACTATTACGAGGCTCCGCCGCAGATCGAACGCGGCTGGCGCGAATTTCTGTTCGATACGCAGGGACGCTGCTATCTCGACATGGTCAACAACGTGACGACGCTCGGCCATGCCCACCCGCGTCTGACGGCGGCAATCGCCCAGCAATGGTCGCGGCTCAATACCAACTCCCGCTTTCACTATGCCGCCGTCGCGGAATTCTCCCGGCGGCTGGCAGCGCTGGCGCCGGATGGTCTCGATAGCGTCTTCCTGATCAACAGCGGCTCGGAAGCCAATGATCTGGCGATCCGCCTCGCCTGGGCGCATACGGGCAAGAGGAACATGCTTTGCCTGCTGGAGGCCTATCACGGCTGGACTGTCGCGAGCGACGCGGTCTCAACCTCGATTGCCGACAATCCGCAGGCGCTGACGACCCGGCCAGACTGGGTGCATCCCGTCCTTTCCCCCAATACCTATCGCGGCCCGTTCCGGGGTCCCGATTCAGGCCCGGACTATCTTAGCGACGTCACATCCAAACTGCAGGCCATCGATGAAAAGGAGGATGGGCTTGCCGGTTTCATCGCCGAACCGGTCTATGGCAATGCCGGCGGTATCGCACTTCCGCATGGCTATCTTGCCGGGGTCTATGATGCCGTGAGGCAACGCGGCGGCCTCTGCATCGCCGACGAAGTGCAGGTAGGCTACGGCCGGCTCGGGGAGCATTTCTGGGGCTTCGAAACGCAAGGCGTCGTGCCCGACATCATCACCGTCGCCAAGGGCATGGGCAACGGCCATCCGCTCGGTGCCGTCATTACTCGCCGCGAGATCGCCGAATCGCTGGAAAAGGAAGGTTACTTCTTCTCTTCCGCCGGCGGCAGCCCCGTGAGCTGCGTCGTCGGCCTTACCGTTCTCGATGTCCTTCAGGACGAGAACCTGCAGGAAAACGCCCGTGTCGTCGGCGACCGGCTGAAGGCGGGGCTGATCGCATTGATGGACCGCTTCCCGCTGATCGGCGCCGTGCACGGCACAGGGCTTTATCTCGGTGTGGAATTCGTCCGCGACCGCGAAAGCCTGACGCCTGCCACCGAAGAAACGGCTGCGATCTGCGAGCGCCTGCTCGATCTCGGGGTCATCATGCAGCCCACCGGCGATCACCTGAATGTGTTGAAGATCAAGCCGCCGCTTTGCCTTGCGCCCGAGAGCGCCGATTTCTTCGTCAGAGCCCTGGAAAAGGCGCTTGAAGACGGATTTTGATCCGCCCGGAGAAAACGGTTAACCATTGAGGTGTTTTAGCGGCGTATGAATTTTAATGCGGCAGAGGCATTGTCGAATCTCCCGATCGTTCCTATCTGTGTGACGGTGATCGGCAAGCCGTTCCAACGTGGGAGATTTGCGCGGAAACTTAACATAACCTTCCCCGCAATTGTCCAGCGAAGGAATTTTATTTTCCCGATCGTCGACATTTTGACATCTTTCGGAATATGTTTCTTGAGATGAAGTTGTTATTGTCTACTAATATAATAGACAATAACCCATTGGATCGCGGAGCTCCTCATCGGGGTTCTCACAAGTACAACACCAACTTAGGGACGTGACATGCTGAATATTAAAGCCATCGCTTCGATCCTTAGGTGGTCCGTGCTTGGCAATGACCGCGCGGGCGCGCTCTCCAGCCCGCGCTGTCGAATGTGACGTTCGTCCCCTTACCGGATTCAAACAGTCAATTCGCCATGCCTGCACCGATGCCGGTGCGGAGGGAGTCTATTTATGAAGAAGCAAGTCATCGAATATGCCGGCGTTCCCGTCGGTATCGTCGTTCCAGATCAGGATCGGCTCAAGTTCATCGCTGTGAAATATCACGTCCATGATCTGGACGAGCAGCGTTTCAGAAACGCGGACGAAGTGAAGCTGGCGATCCGCGATCTCCTCTCTCGTCAACAGGCAAAGCCGATCCATGTCTGATGGATCGGTTCGCCCTACTTTTACATTATAAAATCATCCGCCCTCGCCCTTCGACAAGCTCAGGGTGAGGGCTAGTTTTTTTCACGCCGGTTGACAAATGAACCCGTCTCGGCTCTCGAAATCAAACTTTATTGTATTCGAACAAGGGCTATTCCGCCCGCATCGCGAGGCGCGCCGGCTGAAAGCCAGAGCCTCGAACCACGAGAGTCGGTTCCGACAATACTCGCCTTCGACAAACCCATCTTGTCTTTTCACCCTCTTTACGGTCCTATCGTCATGACGACCTCGCGTTGCAAACGGCGAAGGATTTTTCATTGGCTGACCTCCTCTATCTCCTGACGGATATCGAAGGCGTCGCCGTCGGTCACTCCACCGACCTTACGCTCGGCTCCGGCGTCACCGTCATCGTCTTCGACGAACCGGCGGTTGCCTCCTGCAGCGTGCTCGGCGGTGCGCCGGGCGGACGGGATACCGCATTGCTGGACCCTGCAATGACGGTCGGCACCGTGGATGCTCTCGTGCTCTCAGGCGGTTCGGCCTTCGGGCTCGATGCCGCAGGCGGGGTGCAGGCGGGCTTGAGGGAAATGGGCCGCGGCCTCAAGGTCGGCGATGCGCTGGTGCCGATCGTGCCGCAGGCTATCCTGTTCGATCTCATCAACGGCGGCAACAAGGACTGGGGGCTGCATTCGCCCTATCGCGACCTCGGCTATTCGGCCTTCAAGGCGGCAACAAAGGGGCCGTTTGCACTCGGCACGGTCGGCGCCGGTACGGGCGCCACGACGGCGACGGTCAAGGGCGGGCTCGGCTCTGCGAGCGCTATCAGCAGCAGGGGATACATTGTCGCCGCCATCGTCGCCGTCAATGCGCTCGGTTCCGCCACCGTTGGTGACGGTCCGCATTTCTGGGCGGCCCCTTTTGAGGAGAATGGCGAATTCGGCGGTCTTGGCATGCCTCAGACCATCGATTCGCGCCTGCGGCTGAAGGGCACCAACATCACCGCCACGACCATCGGCGCCATCGTCACCGACGCCCAACTGACCAAAGCGGAAGCCCATCGCCTGTCTATCTGCACCCATGACGGCTTTGCCCGCGCGCTGCTGCCAACGCATCTGCCGCTCGACGGCGACACCGTGTTTGCCGCATCCACCGGCAAGCATGCGCGTGACGACATGCCAGGCTTCATGGAGCTTTGCCATCTCGCCACCATCGTCATGGCGCGCGCCATCGCCCGCGGCGTCTATGAGGCGACGGCGCTTCCGGTCGAAGGCAGCCAGCCCGCCTGGCGAGACCGCTTCGCCAAGTCCGTCGTCTAGCCGGAGGCCGCGCACATGCAGATCCGCGCCCTGATCTATTTCGACGAACTGGTCCGCACCAATTCGATGCGCCAGGCGGCCGAAAACCTGAACGTGGCGCCGACGGCCATCAGCCGCCAGATCGAGAACCTCGAATATCACTTCGGCACGCCGCTGGTCGAGCGCAGCGCCCGCGGCATCAAATTGACGGCTGCCGGCGAATTGCTGGCGGAACGCGCCGGACGGACGCTGCGCGAGCTCGATCATGTTCACCAGCTGATCGAAGACCTGAAGGGCCTGCAGCGCGGGACCGTCAGCATCTATGCCAATGGCGCGTCCGTCGCCAGCATCCTTGCTCCGGCGCTGGCCGAGTTCAGTCTGCGCTATCCGCGCCTGCGCTTCGAAGTGACCATTACCAGCGCCCGCAGCGCCATCGAAGCCGTCAAGAATGCCGAGGCCGATGTTGCGGTGACGCTGTTTGCACCGCCGCTCTCCGGCACCCAGGTTCGTCTGCGTTCCGAGTTGATCTACGACGTGATCGCCGCGTCCTCCCATCCGCTTGCCGCCGCCAGCGAGATCACGCTAGACGAAATTGCGTCACACGCGCTTGCCGTCCCCGATCACTCGTTCGGCGCAAGGCAGGCCTTCGACGCGCTGTTCGAACGTGAGGGGCTGAGACTCGATCCCGTCTTTGAGACCGGCTCGCTGGAAATGCAGAAGGAGCTGGTGCTGCGGGGCGCAGCAATTACCATGCTGCCGACGCTGACCGTCCAAAGGGAGATCGAGGCGGGTCAGCTCGTCGCACGGCCCGTTGCGGGCAACAAGGGCGTGCGGACCCCGGTGGAGCTCTGCATCGCGCCCGATCGCCAGCTCTCCTTCGCCGCTGGCAAGCTGCTCGACTTCATCGAGCGCTTCATGCATCAGCAACTTTCCGCCAAGGGGAGGCAGGATTGAACCCAACACTGTAGAACACGAAACCAGTGTAGCGGTTTCGGCTACACCGAGCACACATTTTCGGAATTGTGTGTGCGCCCACGAGATGACACTATTCGAAAAAAGACCGCAAGCCGGAGGGAAGCCGGACATGCGGGCAAAAAGCAAGGGAACCGACATGACCAAGTTTTCACGCCCGAGCCTCGGCGACGTCGCGCGCCGGCTTGCCTATGGCGCCGCAGTTTCTGCCGGCCTGCTGCTGATGGGGCTGACACAGGCCGAGGCCGCGAAGACGACACTCAATCTCGGCATGAGTGTCGAGCCGACAGGCCTCGATCCGACGATCGCCGCGCCTGTCGCAATCGGCCAGGTCACCTGGCAGAATATTTTCGAAGGTCTGGTTGCCATCGACCAAAACGGCAAGATCGTGCCGCAGCTCGCCAAGAGCTGGGAAATCTCTCCCGACGGCCTCACCTATACGTTCAAGCTGCAGACCGGGGTGAAATTCCACGACGGCGAGACTTTCGATTCCGCCGCTGCCAAGTTCACCCTCGATCGGGCGCGCGGCGCCGATTCGGTCAATCCGCAAAAGCGCTTCTTTGCGACCATCGCGTCGATCGACACGCCGGATCCGGAAACGCTGGTGCTGCATCTCTCCTCGCCGACCGGCAGCCTGCTCTATTGGCTCGGCTGGCCGAGCTCGGTCATGGTCGGGCCGAAATCCTCGGCCAACGACAAGACGACGCCTGTCGGCACAGGCCCATTCAAATTCTCCGCCTGGGCCAAGGGCGACCATGTCGACCTGATCAAGAACCCAGACTACTGGAACAAGTCGGTCGACGTGAAGCTCGAGAAGGCGACCTTCCGCTTCATTTCCGATCCGCAGGCAGAGGCTGCGGCGCTGAAAGCCGGCGACCTCGATGCCTTTCCGGAATTCGCCGCACCGGAGCTCATGAATTCCTTCGAGGGCGATCCCAGGCTAATGACCAAGATCGGCAATACCGAGCTCAAGGTCGTGGCGGGCATGAACAACACGCGCAAGCCCTTCGACGACAAGCGCGTGCGTCAGGCGCTGATGATGGCGCTCGATCGCAAGACGATCATCGAAGGCGCATGGTCCGGCTTCGGCACGGCGATCGGCAGCCACTACACGCCGAACGATCCCGGCTACAAGGATTTGACGGGCACGCTCCCCTACGACACCGCCAAGGCCAAGGCACAGCTTGCCGAAGCCGGATATCCAAATGGTTTCACCTTCACCATCAAGACGCCGCAGATGGCCTATGCGCCACGCAGCGCCCAGGTGATGCAGGCGATGTTTGCCGATATCGGCGTGACGATGAACATCGAGCCGACGGAATTTCCGGCGAAATGGGTGCAGGACGTCTTCAGCGGCCGCAACTACGATATGACCATCGTCGCCCATGCCGAGCCGATGGATATCGATATCTACTCGCGCGACCCCTATTACTTCAACTACAAGAACCCTGATTTCAACGAACTGATGAAGAAGATCCAGCTCACCGCCGATCCTGCCGAGCAGAACAAGCTCTACGGAGAAGCGCAGAGCATTCTTGCCGAGGATGTGCCGGCTCTCTTCCTTTTCGTCATGCCGAAGCTCGGCGTCTGGGACAAGAAGCTGAAGGGCCTTTGGGAAAGCGAACCCATCCCCTCGAACGTGCTGACCAACGTCTCTTGGGAAGATTGATATCGTTTCCACGCAACGATGCAGACGGGCGGACCAGAGCCGCCCGTTGTCAATGATCTCGATGCCGGCCAGCTCGGCCACGGACATGTCATGATCGTACTGCTCACCCGCCGGATTTTCGGCCTCATCCTGACGCTGATCGCCGTTTCGCTGCTGGTCTTTTCCGTCATGGCGCTGCTGCCGGGCGATCCGGCCGCCATCACGCTCGGGACATCGGCGACGCCGGAAACGCTGGCAGCACTTCGGCATGACATGGGTCTCGATCAGCCACTGATCGTCCGCTATGGGCAATGGCTTGCCGGTGCACTGACGGGTGATCTCGGCAAATCCTATACCTACGGCGTGCCGGTCGCCGGCCTGATTGCCGAGCGGCTTGCCGTCACCCTGCCGCTTGCGGCACTTGCCATCCTGTTGTCGGTTCTTGTCGCCGTACCGCTCGGCGTTGCGGCAGCGGCAAGACGCGGCGGCTTCTTCGATGTTCTTGCAGCACTGTTCTCACAGATGGGCATTGCCGTGCCGGGCTTCTGGGTTGGCCTGCTGCTGGTGCTTCTGTTCGCCACCTCGCTCGGCTGGATGCCGGCCGGCGGCTTTCCCGGTTGGGGCAATGGGTTATGGTCGGCCCTGAAATCGCTCGTGCTGCCCGCGGTCGCGCTTGCGCTGCCGCAGGCGGCGGTGTTGACGAGGGTCACTCGCTCGGCCGTGCTCGACACGCTGCACGAGGATTTTGCCCGTACGGCGATCGCCAAGGGCCTGTCGCGCAGCCGCGTGCTCTGGGGGCATGTGGTGCCGAATGCGCTGGTTCCGGTGCTCACCATTGTCGGGCTGCAATTCACCTTTCTGGTCGCCGGCGCCGTGCTGATCGAAAACGTCTTCACGCTGCCCGGCCTCGGCCGCCTCGCCTATCAGGCACTCAGCCAGCGTGATGTGATCGTGCTTCAGGATGTCGTGCTGTTCTTTGCCGGCCTCGTCATCGTCGTGAACTTCCTGGTGGATCTCTCCTATCTCGTTATCGATCCCCGGCAGCGGGCGGGAGGTGCGCAATGACGACAGTCGAAGCAAGAGCTGCTGCCCCATCTTCACGCCGGCGTTTTCGGGCATTGCGACGTGCGAATCTCGTGGTCGGCGCCCTCATCATCCTGGCTCTCGTCGCCGTCGCCATCGTCTCGCTGTTCTGGACGCCGGTGCCGCCGGCGAAGATGCAGATCACCCACAAGCTGGAGCCACCTTTCGGTTTCGGGCTTCTCGGCACCGATCAGCTCGGCCATGACGTCCTGTCGATGCTGATGGCAGGCTGCTGGAATTCGCTGTCGATCTCGGTGTCGGCCGTCGCGATCGGCGGGACGATCGGAACGATCATCGGCGTTTCCGCCGCCGCTCAACGCGGCCTGTTCGAGGCGCTCGTCATGCGCGCCTGCGACGTGATCTTCGCCCTGCCGCCGATCCTATCGGCCATGATCCTCGGCGCGTTTCTCGGAACCGGGCGCTCGACGGCCATTATCGCCATCGCCGTCTTCATGGTGCCCGTCTTTGCCCGTGTCGCGCTCGGCTCGGCCTTGCAGGCCTGGAGCCGGGACTATGTGCTGGCGGCGCGCGCCATCGGCAATACCCAGCTTTCCATCACACGACGCCATGTCCTGCCGAACATCATGGGCAGCATCATCGTTCAGGCGACGATCCAGCTTGGTCTTGCAATCCTGACGGAAGCCGGGCTTGCCTTCCTGGGCTTGAGCGTGCCGCCACCCGCACCGACCTGGGGACGGATGCTTGCCGATGCCCAGACCTATTTCCACCTGGCGCCGTGGCTGGCTCTCCTGCCAGGCCTTGCCATCGCGCTCTCCGTCCTCGGCTTCAACCTGCTCGGCGACGGGCTACGCGATCTCCTCGACCCCCGCGAAGCGACCCGCTGATTGAGACATAAAGAGCATAGACCATGACCGAACCGACCGATCTTTCCATTCGTGAACTCAAGCGCAAATTCGCAGAGAAGAGCCTGTCTCCCAGCGAATATTGGCTGGCGCTCGAGCGGCACATCGAGGCGTGGGAGCCGACGATTGCGGCTCTTTATGCCTACGACCCCGAGGATGCGCGCAAGCAGGCCGCCGCCTCGACGGAGCGTTGGGCGAAGGGCGGGCCGCTTGGGGCTTTGGACGGTGTTCCGGTCACGCTGAAGGAGCTGATTGCCACCAAGGGACAGCCGGTGCCGCTCGGCACGGCGGCTGTCGAACTCATCCCTGCTGCCGAGGATGCGCCGATCGCCGCCCGCATGCGCGAGGCCGGCGCCGTGATCTTCGCCAAGACCACCTGCCCGGACTACGGCATGCTGTCATCAGGTCTCTCCAGCTTTCACAAGCTCAGCCGCAATCCATGGGATCCCAGCCAAAATCCCGGTGGCTCCAGCGCCGGTGCGTCGGCGGCGGCCGCTGCCGGCTACGGACCGCTGCATATCGGCACGGATATCGGCGGCTCGATACGCCTGCCGGCAGGGTGGACCGGCATTTTCGGCTTCAAGCCGAGCAATGGCCGCATTCCGATCGATCCCTATTATCTGGGGCGATGCGCCGGACCGATGACGCGCTCGGTCGAGGACGCCGCCTTCTCCATGGCGGCGCTCTCGCGGCCCGACTGGCGCGACAGCACCAGCCTGCCGCCGAACGAGATCGATTGGATAGATCTCGACATAGATGTCCGGGGCATGAAGATCGGTCTGATGCTGGATGCAGGCTGCGGGCTGCCTGTCGAGGATGAGATACGCGATGCGGTCATTGCCGCCGCCAAGCGCTTCGAGGAGGCGGGCGCCATTATTGTCGATGTCGCGCCGGTGCTGACCAGGCAGATGCTCGATGGTCTCGATGCCTTCTGGCGCGCCCGCTTCTGGGGCGACATCATGGCCTTGAGCGAGGAACGCCGCAACAGCATCCTGCGCTATATTTACGGCTGGGCGAAGGGCGGCGCCGATATCAGCGGCGTCGACGCCGTTCGCGGCTTCAACCAGACCTACGAGATGCGCAAGAGCTGCGCCAAACTCTTCTCGGAAGTGGACGCCGTGCTTTCGCCGACCAATCCGATCGTCTCCTATCCCGCCGAATGGGCTTCACCCACCAACGATCCGGCGCGACCTTTCGAGCACATCGCCTTCACCGTTCCGTGGAACATGTCGGAGCAGCCGGCCGCATCGATCAATTGCGGCTTCTCCCGCTCCGGCATGCCGATCGGCATGCAGATCGTCGGCCCGCGCTTCGGCGACATGCTGGTGCTGCGTCTTTCCAAGGCCTTCGAGGACTGGACGGGGGGCGTGACAAACTGGCCGAAGCGGCCGAGCTGATTGATCTCCTCCGTTTGCAGGTCAATCCGGTGCGAAACAGAAACAAAATTGCACGAGGGCCATCAAAATCGAGCCACATGCTCTCTCTGCATGTATTAGATTTGCCCGACAAATCACCTGACTTGCAGAGGCACGAGAATGTCACAGCCAGACACCGAATACGATATCCGCAGCCCGAGCCTCGGTGAAAACGAAGATACGAAGGGCTTTCTTCTTGGCGTGGTGGCGATGATTCTCGCGGCGTTGGCCATGAGCATCTCGCCAAGTCTCGTGCGCCTGGCCGATGTCGGGCCTTTCGCCAGCGCCTTCTGGCGGGTCTTCCTGGCGCTGCCGATCCTTTGGATCTGGATGCGATATGGCGAGGCGGCGGAGCCCAGGGCGCCTCGCGCCAGCTTTAGGATACCAACGATTCTGGCCGGCATTGCCTTCACGGGTGACCTGTTCTTCTGGCATCTCTCGATCATGCGGACGACGATCGCCAACGCCACCTTCTTCGCGACGATGGCGCCGCTCTGGGTCGTCATTTTCGGCTGGCTTCTTTTGAGACAGCGTGTCAGTCGCGCCACGCTTCTCGGCCTCCTCGTCTGCCTTGCGGGCGGCACGGCGCTTGTCGTGCAAAGCCTGGCATTCAATCCGGACCGCGCCGTCGGCGATGCTCTCGCCATCATCACCGGCGCCTTTTTCGGCCTTTATTTCCTGGCGGTCGGCGCAGCGCGACCCGGGACAAACGCCGCGCGCGTCACCTTCGAATTGAGTGTCATCACCTCGGCGATCCTGTTCCTGATCGCCTTCTTCTTCGAGCCGCGCATCCTGCCGCAGTCGATCTCGGGATGGTGCGTGCTCCTGGCGCTCGGCCTCATCAGCCACGCCGGCGGACAAGGCCTGCTTTCGGTGGCGCTCGGACGATTACCAACCGTTTTCTCCTCGCTCGTCATTTTCCTGGAATCGATCGCAGCCGCCCTTTTCGCCTGGTTCCTGTTCGGCGAAAACGTCACGCTGCTGCAGGCGCTTGGCGGCATCGTCATCGTCGCCGGCATCTGGATCGCACGTCCGCGCACGCCGTAAGACCAATCCTGTTGCGAATGCTGGCGGGCGCTGCGGCTACAGGGTTATGCAGCGCGATCAGTCGGCAAAACGACGGTAACCGGTCGGCTGCTCATAGAGCCAGCCGATACGTTCGATGGCGGCGGCGAAATTTTCGCGGGCGACCGTCATGGTATGGCCGTTGGCGTGCACGATGGTTTCCGGATCTTCCATGATCGCGACATGCCCCTTCCAGAAGACGAAGTCGCCGCGCTTCAACTCCTCGCGTTCGATCGGCTGGCCGAGGCGGGCGGCCTGCATATCGGTATCGCGCGGCGCGGCGCGGCCGGTCATCGACAGCGCCAGCTGCACCAGGCCGGAGCAATCGATGCCGAGGCCCGAGCGGCCGCCCCAGAGATAGGGCGTTTCGAGGAAGCGCAAGGCGACGTCGACAAAATCGCCGCCCTGGTTGTCGCCGATCGGCTGCACATGTTTTGCGAAGATGGCGGTGCCGTCCTCCAGGATGACATAATGATTGCCGCGCGTCTCCGCCGTGCCGGTCACATGCACGAGGCTGCCCATGGAGAGGATTGCCGCGTGCGGCTTGCGCAACTCCGGCTCGGGATAGAGGAAGGTGCGCTGTGGGACGACGACGTGGGTTGGGACCGCTGCACCCTCCTTGATCGCCGTTTCCGGAAGATAGCCGACATAGTCGTCGGAGAGAGCCTTGACCCAGCACCAGCCGTCGCGGCGCTCGAATATCGTCACCTCTTCGCCCATCAAGAGCTCGGTGTCGATGCCCGAGGCGAGATCCGGCCTTGGCCGAAGCGCGATGACCGGTACCGTGACGCGTGCGCTGCTGCCCTCGATGAAGCGCTCGGCCTCGACCTTGCCCTTGAGAGCAGCCTCGGCGAGATCGGGCCTGAAAGCATTGAGACGGCGGTCGAGCATCATGACGGAATTCCCGGATTACAGTTTGCGGCCGTGCTCGATGACGAGATCGCCGAGTTTTTCAAGATAGAGCGCGCCGGTAACCGTACGTTTAATGATGACATTGCGGCGATCACGGTCGTCGCGTACCCGATCGACCAACCCCATCTCGCCCATGGTGTCAAGCGCACGCGTGATGACCGGCTTGGTGACGCCGAGCGTCGCCGCAAGTCCACGCACGGTATGCGGCGGCGGCACGAGATAGATCTGAAGCAGGATCGCCGTCTGCCGCAGCGTCAAATCATGATCCTCGCGGCGCACCTGAGCGAGCGTCACGCCATGCCAGAGGCCGAGAGCCTGCGAGGCGGTGAGTTCAAGCGGCAAGGGCAACCCCGAGATTCGTTACGCTGCCGTTCCAGTTTCGGCCAAGATCGTGGCGGTTTCAAGGGGCGAACGTCCAACTTGGCGTTAGGAAGTCGTGACTACGGAGTTCGTTGATCGTGCACACTCCCCTCTGTCATTTCGTGACAGAGGGGAGTGTCGGAGGCTCCGCATATTCAGAACCCACCTAACTGCGACAACAGCCCCTACCGTACGCTCTGCCTGATATGGTGATACAGCGCCCGGATAGCCTGCGCCTCGCCGCCGCCGGGTGAATGCGGCCGCTCGCTCTGCGCCCAGCCGTAGATGTCGAAATGCGCCCAGCTCGGTGTCCTAGTCACGAAGCGCTTGAGGAACAGGGCAGCCGTGATGGAGCCGGCCATGCCGCCTGCTGGAGCATTGGTGATATCGGCAAACTTCGTGCGGATATCCTTGTCGTAGCCCATGTAGAGCGGCATCCGCCACAGCGGATCATCCGTCTCGAGGCTTGCCTCGGTCAAATCGCGGGCCAGGTCGTTGTCGTCGGTGAAGAAGGGCGGCAGGTCGGGGCCGAGTGCGACACGGGCAGCCCCCGTCAGCGTTGCCATGTCGATCATCAGGTCCGGTGCGTCCTCGTCGGCATAGGCAAGCGCATCAGCCAGGATCAGCCGTCCCTCGGCATCCGTATTGTCGATCTGCACCGTAAGGCCCTTGCGGCTCCTGTAGATATCGCCGGGTCGGAAAGCATTGGACGAAATCGAATTCTCGACGACCGGAATGATGACGCGCAGATCGACCTTGAGCTTGGCATCCATGATCATCAGCGCCAGGCCCATGACGTTAGCGGCACCGCCCATGTCCTTCTTCATCAGAAGCATCGAGGATGCGGGCTTGATATCGAGCCCGCCGGTGTCGAAGCACACGCCCTTGCCGACCAGCGTAATGCGGCGATGGCCCTTCTTACCCCACCGCATTTCCAGGAGGCGCGGCGCATCGGCACTTGCACGTCCCACGGTGTGCACGAGCGGAAAGTTCTCTTTCAGGAGATCGTCGCCGATGATGGCGGACATTTCAGCCTTGTAGTGTTGAGCAAGCGCCCGGAAGGCCGCTTCGAGCTGCTCAGGCCCCATGTCGTTGGTCGGCATGTTGATGAGATCGCGCGCAAGGAAGACGCCTGCGAGCTGTCGCTTGATGTCGGCCGCATCCGCATCGCGCGGGATCATCAGCGTCGGCGCGGTCGCCTTTTCAGATTTGTAGCGCTCGAAGCGATAGCTGCCGAGGCCGAAGCCAAGCGAAAGCCGGTTTGCAGTCAATGGCGCGGTCTCGATATGCCAGTCGCCGGCCGGCAGGCTGCGCGCGAGCCTGCCGGTCAGGAAAGGCTGCTCGGAGGGATTGGCGCCCAGGCCGAACAAGGCCCCGCCCAGATGTCCATCGGCCGTCGGGATCAGCAGCAACGAGCCGCTTTCGGCCTTGTAACCGGCCTTGCTGGCCCAATCGAGCGCTATGGGATCGATGGTGCCGGTTTCTATATGTGCCGGAGTGACGGCAAAGATCGGCAACGTTGCGCCACCCTTCGAATTGAAGGGCGTCGCGCGCTCGATGAACTGATAGGGGGCCATGATCATCCTTTGACAATAATTTCAGGGAATCGCGAGTTAACTGTCTGTTAGGGTTAACAGATTATTGCTGGAGCGAACATTGCGCCGAACCTTTCCCTGTTCCGATTCTAGGCCGGGCGCAAGATCTAAGGAATTCAGGGATAAGTGACATGCCCGCCGCGTTCAGCACGTCTCCGCTCAGAGCTTTTCTTCTTCAGGGCGCTTCGGCCGCACTTCTGGCACTGGCGCTCGCCGGCTGCTCGACGACCGGCAAGGACAAGATCACGACCGGCTCCATTCCCGCGACGGCAAAACCCATCGACTCGATGAACAGCACCGATCTCGCGCAGGCGACTGCGACCTTCGGTAAGGCCTACGACGCCAATCCCAGGGATCGCGATGCCGGCATCAATTATGCCAATGCGCTTCGCATAAGCGGCCGCAACGACCAGGCGCTTGCCGTCATGCAGCAGGTAGCGATCGCCAATCCAAGCGATCGTAGCGTGCTCGCCGCCTATGGCAAGGCGCAAGCGGCGGCAGGCCAGCTCGACCAAGCGCTCTCGACCATCGACCGCGCACAATTGCCGGACCGGCCGGACTGGCGCCTTGTCTCTGCAGAGGGCGCGATCCTCGACCAGCTGGGACGTTCGGCAGATGCGCGCGCCAAATACCGCGACGCCCTGGTACTCGCTCCCAACGAGCCGACGATCCTCTCCAACCTCGGCATGTCCTATGTGCTGACCGGCGATCTCAAGAATGCCGAAAACTACCTTCGCTCGGCCGTCGCACAGCCGGGCGTCGATAGCCGCGTGCGGCAGAATCTGGCGCTCGTCGTCGGCCTGCAGGGTCGGTTTGCCGAAGCGGAACAGATCGCGCGCCAGGAGCTGACAGCACAGCAGGCCAATGCCAATGTCGCTTATCTGCGCGGCATGCTGGCGCAGCGCAACTCATGGCAGAAGCTCGCCGCCAGCAACGGCACCAAGAAGGCCATCGAATAGATAGAGCATGATGCCGAAAACTGTGCTCGGCTTTCGGACGACATCATGCTCTACTTCCTTGATTCCGGAGCGGATTCAGATTTTAGGCCGAACAGACCTAAAATCATCCGACTCTAAAGTCACGGAAAGCGACAACGGCTTTCCGTGACGCTGCTCCCGAAAACGGCGGTCAGGACCTTGAGCGCTTGCGTGAAATGCGCGGTGGCTCAGCGCCAGAGGTGACGCGGCAGTCCTTCGGCCACCAGCCGCGCTCCGAGCATGCCCATCACGGCGCCTGCCACCCTGTCGATCCAGAGCTTTGCACCAAGATAGACGGCGCGCGGACGGTTCGACGAAAAGGCGATCGTCACCACCGTGTACCAGCCGACCTCGACGACGAAGACCGCGGGCGGAACGGTGAACAGCAGCCAGGGAGCGGGAACCGCCGGCAGAAGGGCGGCAAAGATACTGCCGTAGAAGATGGCTGTCTTCGGATTGCTGAGCTGCGTGCCGAGCGCAAAGAGGAAATTGCGCGCCACGCCCCCCGCCGCCGGCGTAGCGGGCGCATCGATCGGGAGATCGTCGGCGGCACCGCGCCAGATGCGGATGCCGATATAAATCAGATAGAGCCCGCCGCCGATCTTCAGCGCGAGGTACAGCCATTCGACCTTCATCAGCAGTGCGCTCAAGCCGAACAGAGCCAGGGTCGCGAAAATCACGCTGCCGGTTCCCATGCCCAACGCGGCGGCAAGACCGGCCTTGCGCGAGCGGGAAACGGCAATGCGGGAAACGAGCACGAAACTCGGGCCGGGGCTGACGGCCCCGATGAAGACTGCGGCAATGACACTGAAAAATACGGCTATGGATGACATGCGGCACCTCCCAACATGGCTGGAATTCAGCTCAGCCGGCCGACGCGAACCTCCGGTGCTTTTCAGAGATCATGCACGTGGCGCAATCGGCGACATTGCCCGGCGAGATTAACCATGCCGCCGTGTCCGGGCAAGTCTGCCGATCAGAACTTGTCCATGGCCTGGATGATTGCCGGACCGAGAATGACGGCCATCAGAACCGGCAGGAAGAAGACGATCATCGGCACGGTCAGCTTCGGCGGCAGCGCCGCAGCCTTCTTTTCCGCCTCGTTCATGCGCTCATCGCGGCCTTCCTGCGCCATGACGCGCAGCGCCTGCGACAATGGCGTACCGTAGCGTTCGGCCTGGATGAGCGCCTGCGTCACGGATTTGACGAGTTCGATCTGCGTGCGGGCGGCGAGATTGTCGAACGCGGTGCGGCGATCCTGCAGGAAGGACAATTCCGCCGTGGTCAGCACCATTTCCTCGGCAAGCGCCGGGGATTGCTCTGCCATTTCCTCTGATACGCGATGCATGCCTGCTTCGATTGATATGCCCGATTCCACGCAGATCAGCATCAGATCTAGCGCGTCCGGCCAGGCGCGCTTGATAGACTTCTGCCGCTTGGTCACCAGGTTGGAAATATAGATGTTGGGCGTATAGAAGCCCAGATAGGCAAAACCGATGACGCCCAGCAATCGGATCGGCAGCGGCTTTGCGGCAAAATAGCCGAGAACGAAGACGACCACGATTGCAACCGCGAGAAACAGGAATGGGAGCAGAAACCGCGCCACCAGAAACATGTTCAGCGCGTTTTCCGAGCGCAGGCCTGCGGCGCGCAGGCGGTTGACGGTGTTGGCATCGACAAGCGCATTGCGGAGATTGAAACGCTCGACGATCTGCCGGACGTTGCGATTGTTATGGTTGCGCAGCGATGCCTTTCCGCCCTCGGCGTTCAGGCGTGCCCGCTCGCGCGCGCGGATCTGCTCGCGTTCCGTCGAGACGGCCTTCATGCGCTTGTTGAGGTCGCCGCGCTCCAGAAGCGGCATGGCGATCGTGTAGAAGGTGGCAAAGACGGCGATCGCTACGACGACGGCGAGCAGCGTGCTCGGATCGGTCAATTTGGCAGCCAGATCGGACATGGGCTATGCGGCTCCCTCCGCTCAGATTTCGAAATTGACCATGTTGCGCATGATGAAGATGCCGATCGACATCCATATGCCGGCTCCCATCAGGATCAGATGGCCGCGCGGATCGGCGAACAGGATCATCATGTATTGCGGCGACGTCAGGTAGACGAGCAGCATGACGATGAAGGGCAGAGCCCCGATGATGACGGCCGATGCCTTGGCCTCCATCGACAGCGCCTTGACCTTCGCCTTCATTTTCTTGCGCTCGCGCAGCACTTTGGAAAGGTTGCCCAAAGCTTCCGACAGGTTGCCGCCCGCCTGTGCCTGAATGGTAATGACGATCGCGAAGAAACTCACCTCTTGCAGCGGCATATGGTTCGTCATGCGCGTGCAGGCATCCGACATGCTGAGACCGACCTGTTGGGCTTCGACCACACGGCGGAATTCCGCCTTGACCGGCTCGCGCGCCTCGGCGGCCACCAGCCGTACGGCGTCGTTGAGCGGCAGGCCGGAACGAAGCGAGCGCGTGATGAGGTCGAGCGCGTTCGGAAACTCGTCGAGAAACTTGGTCTGCCGGCGCTTGATGAGGAAACCTATGACCCAGCGAGGCAGGCCGAAAGCAGAGGCAAAGAGCACGCCCAGAACGGCGAGAGGCGGCGCTCCGGCAATGAAAAAGACCAGCATGACGAACAAGCCGAACAATACGCTGAAAATGTAGAAGCGTGCCGGCGTCAGGGACAGGCCTGCCTGCGTCAGGCGTGCTTTCAGCGACTGCTTCTTTTTCGTGTTTTCGGACTGCCGCCGCTCCAGGTCCTTCAGCGTATCCTGCACCGACTTGCGGCGCTTCGACATTTCCTGAACCCGGTCGCGCGCCGCCTTGACCTTGACACGGTCGGTCTCGGCCTGCTTGACCCGGTTGACCCGGCTCGCCGCCTTCTTCTGTGCCTCGATCCGCGAATAGAGAATGCCGTAGCAGACCGCGGCCGCAGAGACCGCCGCGAGCAGCACAATCAAGAGCACTACCGGATCGATACCGAACATCGTAAATCCTATTGCGCCTTCTGTTCCATCTCGTCGAGAGCGGCTGCCAGGCGCCGCTCCTCGTTATAATAGCGGGCACGATCCCAGAAATGCGGCTTGCCGATACCGGCGGAGACGTGCCGGCCGATGATCCGGCCGTTCGCATCCTCGCCCTCGATCTCGTAGCGCATCAGGTCCTGCGTGATGATCACATCGCCTTCCATGCCGATCACCTCCGTGATCTGGGTGATGCGGCGCGAACCGTCGCGCAGTCGCGCGGCCTGGACGATCACGTCGATCGAGGTGGAGACGATCTCGCGCACAGTCTTGGCGGGAAGGCTGAAGCCGCCCATTGCGATCATCGATTCGATACGGCTCAGGCATTCGCGCGGCGTGTTGGCGTGGATCGTGCCCATGGAGCCATCGTGACCCGTGTTCATCGCCTGCAGCAGATCGAAAACTTCCGGTCCGCGCACTTCGCCGACGATGATGCGTTCGGGACGCATGCGCAGGCAGTTCTTGACGAGATCGCGCATGGTGATCTCGCCCTCGCCCTCGATATTCGGCGGGCGGGTTTCAAGGCGCACGACATGCGGCTGCTGCAGCTGCAGTTCGGCGGTGTCTTCGCAGGTGATGACGCGCTCGTCGCGATCGATATAGTTCGTCAGACAGTTCAGAAGCGTCGTCTTGCCCGAGCCCGTGCCGCCAGAGATGACGACATTGCAGCGCACGCGGCCGATGATCTGCAAAAGCGTCGCGCCCTCGGGCGTGATGGCGCCGAAGCGGACGAGCTGATCGAGGGTGAGCTTGTCCTTCTTGAACTTACGAATGGTGAGCGCCGGCCCGTCGATCGCCAGCGGCGGTGCAATAACGTTGACGCGCGAGCCGTCGGGCAGGCGCGCGTCGCAGATCGGGCTCGATTCATCGACGCGGCGGCCGACCTGGCTGACGATGCGCTGGCAGATGGAGAGAAGCTGCGCATTGTCGCGGAAACGAATTTCCGATTCGACGGTCTTGCCGCCGACTTCGATGAAGGTCTGGCCGGCACCGTTGACCATGATGTCGGCGATGTCGTCGCGGGCGAGCAACGGCTCCAGCGGACCATAGCCCAGAACGTCATTGCAGATGTCTTCGAGCAGTTCCTCCTGCTCGGAAATCGACATCGCGAAATTCTTGATCGTGATGATGTCGTTGACGATATCGCGGATTTCCTCGCGCGCGGCTTCGGCGCCGAGTTTGGAAAGCTGCGACAGGTCGATCGTGTCGATGAGCGCGGAGAAGACCTGCGATTTCGTGTCGTAATATTCTTCGGTGCGAGCGGGCCGGCGGCGGCTCGGCGTCTGCATCGGCGGCGCGACGACCTGCTGACGGGGCTGCGAGGAATCACGCGGAGGTTCTATCAGCACCGCAGGCGCCGCGGACGGGCTCGCGGCGGCGGGCGCACGCGCCGACGGTTGCATACCACCGCTTTTTGCAGAACCTTCGCTCCCGCGCTTGCCAAACATGTCTTCGATCCAATTCTACTGCTGCAGCATGCATTTCCCGAAGGGTCAGCCCTCCGAAAGCTCATGCGAAATCAAACGACTACTTCCGCTTCAGGAGGCCGAGCAGGCCGCCTTTTCTCGTCTTCTTCGAAGCCACGCGTCCCGTGACGATATGGGATATCTGCGAGAAGGTTTCGGCGATCGGCGACTTCGGATCCGTCTCCGAGATCATCTGACCGCTGTTGGCCGCATTGCCGAACAGATTGATGTCGAAGGGGATGATGGCGATCGGATCGATCTCCAGCGGCACGCAGAACTCGGAAGGGTTGATCTCCGGACGCTTCGGCATGCCCACCTGATTGAGGACGAGATGCGGCGCCTTGTCGTTGGGGCGCAACTTGTGCAGTGCGTCGATCAGGTTCTTGGCGTTACGCAGATTGGCAAGATCGGGCGCCGCGCAAATGACGACCTCATCGACGGCACCGAGCACCGAACGCGTCCATTCCGTCCACACATGCGGTATATCGAGCACTGCCACCGGCGCGCTGCGCTGGAGAACGTCGAGCACCGGCAGAAATGCCTGCCCTTCGAAGTCGTAGGCGCGATCCAGCATGGAGGGTGCTGCCAGCAGCGAAAGATGCTGCGAGCATTTGGTCAGCAACCGGTCGAGGAAAACTTCGTCCAGGCGCTCCGGCGCATAGACGGCCTCCGCAATCCCTTGGGCCGGATCCTGGTCGAAATCGATGTTGGCGGTGCCATAAGGCAAATCGAGATCGGCAAGAATGGTTTCGGTCGAAAACAGACTTGAAATTCCGAAGGCACAGTTATGGGCGATGGTCGATGCGCCCACACCGCCCTTGGCGCCGATGAAAGCAATGCTGCGGCCCAGAGGCTCGGCATCGGGGTCGATGAAGATTGTCGCAACCGCCCCTATCAGATCGGCCATGTCAGTGGGTTGCACGATATATTCGGAGATGCCGTTGCGGATGAGCTCGCGGTAGAGGCCGATATCGTTGTGATAGCCGACGACGATGACCTTGGTGCTCGGATCGCAGACGGCGGCGAGCGGCTCCAGTTCAGCCAGCAGATTACGCGGATTGGCGCGCGTCTCGATAATGATCAGATTCGGTGTCGGCGCCGTGGAAAACATGTTCGCCGCTGCCGCAACACCGCCGCTGGTGATCCTCAGGCTGACTTTGGACATACGCCGATCATTGGCGCATTGGTCCATCACCCGCTGCAGATGTTCGCTTTCGCAGAAGGCATGGACGGAAATGCGCGGCAATGGCCGCAGGCTGTCGAGATTGCCCGAGCGCGAGGTTTCTTCAGCCTCCGCGGCGGTCGAACCGATATCGTATTCGATGGCGTTCATGATTCCGTCCTGTTCCGCCGGTACGTGAGTCCCATGATCATTGGCCGGAGCTGCCGGAACCGCTGAAACCGCCGAGAGTGGCGGTGCTGGTCCGAACAGAGCCGTTGCGGTAGTTGTCGATCACCTTGCTGCGCTGATCGGTATCGATCGGCGATGAGGCCCGGGGTGCGAGCAAATCCGTTGGGCTGGCGACCTGCGCTGCCAGATTGTGCTGGGTCGCGCAGCCGAAATTATAATAGTTCTGATTGTCAAGGGCGTTGTCGGCAAGATCGTCCGGCCATTGGCCGCAAGAGTTGGTCGCTGCCGTGGTCGCGGTAAAGCGCAACCGGATCGGGGAGGAATCGCCGGCGTCGCCAGCCGAATAATAGCTCTCGACGATGCGGGCGGACCGGATGCCGCTTGCCACCAGCTCCCTGCGAATCTGTTGACTCAGGATCGATGCTGCCGCTGCGTTCAGCGATCCCCGCGGGGACAGGATTTCGACCGTGCCGCTGGCATGTGTGCGATAGTCCTGGACGAAGCCGCGAACGGTGTCACGCATGCCCGTCGACAGACGGCGATCGCTTGATGCGACCGGTATATCTATGTTGTGCTCTTTCTCCGTCAGCACGATGGGATGTCGCTGACGATAATCGTCCTTGATGGCGCTCGTCGTCATGCCATCCGGAGAGCCGGCGCAGCCGCTGACGGCGGCGGCGAGCATCAGGACCGACGCAATCGACGCCAATGTGGGTAGGCTGAGCCCAAAGGTGCGAGGCGCATTGCGTTCGAAACTGGCCATCGTCTGATTTCTCGTTGATCCGGTTGAAAAGGCGCGCGTCATGATCCGTGATCCCTCACTTGTATATGAAGCCGACGGTGCCGTGGAAATCGGCATCGGCGACCGGCGGCCCATCTCTGCGACCGTAGATCTTGTTGACACGGTTCATGAAGAAGCTGCTGACATCGTTGCTTGGCGAGAAATTGTCGTCGGGACGAGCGAGCTGGTTGCGAGCTACGGGACGGACCAGATAGGGTGTTGCGATAATGACCAATTCGCTTTCGTCGCGCTGGAAGCTCTTCTGCCGGAACAACGCGCCAAGGATCGGAATTTTCGAAGCGCCGGGCGTGCCATTGGTCGTCTGCTGGATGCTGTCGCTCAAGAGACCGGCCAAAGCGATCGAGCCGCCGGACGGCAACTCGACCGACGTATCGGCTGCGCGCTGGTTGTAGGTTGCCGTGCCGGCGTTGGCCGTGCCGACCGGATTGGAAACCTGGGTCTGAACATGCAGAGCGATTCGTCCGGCAGACAGCACGACGGGTGTGAAGGCTAGGCTGATACCATAGGTGAAGGGTGTGACCGTGACGCTCCCGTCCTTGTTCGTGACGGCGTATAGCGTCTGGCCGCCCGAATTGAAGGTTGCGGCCTGACCGGAGATCGCCGTCAACGTCGGCTCAGCCAGCGTACGGACGGCGCCGGCCTGCTCAAGAGCATTGAGATAAGTACTAATATTGTACTTGCCGATGGCGGTTTTGAACAAGCTGGCAAGACCGCCGCCGCCAACTGCCGCAGTCCCATCCGCGCTAGGACTCCCGAGCTGGGCTACCGTCAGACCGGAAGAACTTTTGACAAGATTGTCAAAACCGATCTGCTTCAGCACGCTGCGCTTGATTTCGGCGACCGTCACCTTGAGCGTCACCTGATCTTCGCCCTCGATCTGCAGCATGTTGACGATCTGCGACGTCTGCCGTGTCTCTGCGAAAATGGCGACCGCATTGTTGTCGCCGCTGCCCGAGGCCGTCTGGTTTCGAGTCGTCGCTTCGCCGCCTTTGAGGAAGGCCTCCGCAAGCTGCTCGGCACGCGTCGCATCCTGCGGCGTGCGCACCGTACCGGTCAGAACGATATTGTCGGAAACGATCTCGACGTTGATGTCGGAGTCCGGAATAAAGCGCTTGAGGTTGGCCTGCAGGCCGGCAATGTCTCGCTCGATCTGGAGATCTAGGCTGACGATCTCCTTGCCGTCGGCGCCGAAGATGAAGATATTGGTCTGGCCGACCGTCTTGCCGAAAAGATAGATGCGGCGCGAGGTTCGCGTCACTGCATCCGCCATCTTGGGATCGGAAACAAGAATGTCGTGCGCATCGGCCGGCAGATCGACAACGAGCGCTTTGTTGAGACCAAGTTTCAACATGCGCTTGGTGCCGAGGCCGGCAATGGTAACGATGCTGTCGGAGCCGCCGGCAAACGCTTGAGAGGTGCGCAGAAACGCCGGCAGGTCCGCCAGAGGCAGACCCGAGAAGGCGAGCGAGAAGGCGAGAAGCGCAGCGAGAGAATGGCCGGCCTTGTTGCTTGTCTTGAACATGATCTCGCCTCTTGTCATTGTGGTTTCGGCCCCGTCGGGCCGTCGGTCACGATCGCTCCCGACTTGATGACCTGAACAAGGCCACCGCCATTGTCGCCGGCCAGAAGATAATCGGCCGCCGTCGTATCGGGCTGCTGCGCGTCCGCAACGGAGCGCAACGCCAGCGTCAGCCGATCCGCCATTTGATGGGCAACGGCGAGGACTTTCGTCTGGTCAGGAGTGAGCTCCAGCGTCGCGGTCGCCCCGACCGCGGCCTTGCTTCCGTCCTGCTTTTCCTCGATCTGCTGATCGACGGCCAAGACGCGAACATTGCTCAATACGGTTTCGGTGACGAGCTGCTGCTGTGAACCCTTGCGCACCATGATCACATCGACGCGGTCATTCGGAAGGATGAAGCCACCCGCGCCGGTGGCGACGGAAATCTCCGTGGCGACGGCCCGCTTGCCCGCCGGCAGCAGCGAGGACAGGATACGGCTGTTGGAATCGGCGACCTTTTCTTCGCGGATCGGCTCGCCCTCGAATATCGGCAAGCGGACGACTGCACCGTTCAGATCCTTCAGCGCATCGGGTCGTGCGCTCTGGGTGATGAAGCCCTTGACGACGCCGCCCTCCGGCCAGGGCATCCAATGGATCGTTTTCTCGCTGAGCCGCGTGCCGACGGGCAGATTGGCGCCTGCGACGAGCACATTGATCGTGGTTTCCTTTTCCACCACGGCCGCGATCTGCTGGGGAACGATATTGCGCGATCCGGCAAGGCGCATCGCCAGCAGACCGGCAATCCCGGCCGCGACGGCTGCCACTGCGAGTATCATTATGCGAGCGGGTTTCATTGTCATTCCTTGGGGAACACGAGTCTTCGCCCCGCAGAATGACCGGCAATTGGTGTAATTATGGTTAATGGGTGGTTACATTTATTGTTACTTAACCATGATTACTTGGCATATATTAGAAATTATCTATATTCCGGCGCAACCTATACTCGGCATTTTCCAGCTCAAAGTGCGGCGTGAGTAGCAGCAATCAGCAGTGGCGAGGAAGGAAAGGCAAGGATCCCGCCGATGGCAATCGCGATGCCGTAGGGAATTTTCTTGGCAACCAACAATGAGCCCGGCACGGGAAGGCCGATCGCCATAATGGTGCTGGACTGCGACCGGATCAGAACAATCAAAACGGTCACCACACCGCCGATGAATGCGATGTAGACGAGAAATTCCACAAGGGAAGAATCGAAGCCGAACCAGAGTGCCGCCGCGGCTAAGAGCTTCGCGTCGCCACCGCCCATGACGTTCAATGCGAACAGAGCGAAGCAGGCGAGAAAAACGGCGCCGGCGCCGGCAAGATGCATGGCGATTTCTGTAAGAGGCAATCCGAAAGCGGGTGCCAGTACAAAAAAAGAGACTGCGAGCGCCAGGGATATGCGATTCGGGATCGTCATGGTCAGCAGATCGGAGATCGCCGCGATCGACATGCAGAGCGGGAAGATAAATAATGCCGCAGCTTCGAGCACGACAAAGATCCAGTCCGATATGTTAAAAGGTAAAATCGCTCATTTTGCTGAGCGATTTTTATCTTAAGCATTCCATTACACTATCAGAACCTATCAATGCGCTGCCGAAGCGGTGTTCATCTGGTTCGAAATATTCTGAAAGGTATTGCTAAGCGTATTTCCGAGGGTGGTTGCGCCAGTAATGATGGCAACGGAAATCAGGGCGGCGATCAGGCCATATTCGATGGCGGTTGCGCCCGATTCATCCTTCAGAAAGCGCGAGAAAAGCTTGGACATGAATTTACTCCACTCAATTTGTTGACAGCATGTCTGACGACTATTGCCATTGATCGGATGAGTTGAACGGAAGCTGCGCATCGTTGCCATCGCTTTAATGGCCGCGACCAACATGCACAGTAGGTAAATAACAGTGCCTCGGCCTCGATCATGACAATGATCCAGCCTGGCGCCTCAAAAAAAGGCAAAACCGCTCGTTTTGCTGAGCGGTTTCTCTCTTAAGCGTTCCGCTACGCGACCAGAACCTATTAGTGCGCCGCCGAAGCAGTGTTCATCTTGTTCGAGATGTTCTGGAAGGTGTTGCTAAGCGTATTTCCCAGGGTCGTTGCGCCAGCAATGATGGCAACCGAGATCAGCGCGGCGATCAGGCCATATTCGATTGCAGTCGCGCCCGATTCATCCTTCAGGAAGCGCGAAAAAAGCTTGGACATGAATTTACTCCACTCATTTTGTTGACAGCACGTCCGCCAACTGTTGCCGTTGATCGGATGAGATGCACGGTAGCTGCGCGCCGTTTCCATCGCTTTAAGGAAGTCGGTTAATGCTCAGTAAATATGACGGCATAAATAGAATAGTTAATATGAATTGGAATTCATTCAGTGCAGTTTTAAAGAAAAACTTTAGATAAACAGAAATTATTAGGTCCACGAATATTAGGGAGATATATGACTTGCCCCGAATTAACTCACTTGCCACAGAGGATGACGGCAACGAAGTTTGCGAGCGGGACACTTGCACCATAATCGCATGACGGCAGACAGGCTTAATCGTTCGTTCACCATTCCTACTCATTCTATCTGACAAATCTTTTTCACCCGGTGCTTTCCATGAGGCAAGTCATGCCAATCGGCCGCAGAACAGCATTCCTTGCCGGCATCGTTGCCATGGCCGGCTTTATGCCGCAGCTTTCCCACGCTGCCGGGGAAAGCATGCTTCGCGTCTATATGGATCACGCGCGCGTGTTGAAGCTCAATCGCCCCGTCAGCAAGGTCATCGTCGGCAATTCGCAGGTCGCAGACGCGACCGTCGCGGATCCGAAGACCATCGTGCTGACCGGCCGCAGTTTCGGCACGACAAACATCATCCTGCTCGATGCCGACGGCAATGCCATCGTCGACGAACAGGTTCTGGTCTCCATCGACGAAGGCAATACGGTACGTGTCTTTCGTCAGACGGACCGGGCCGTATTGTCGTGCACGCCCAATTGCGAGCAGCATGCCCAGCAAAATAATACGGCGGCGACAGCAGCAACTGGGGCGGCCGGACAATAATATTTTATGGCGCAAATATTCGAAAATACTTTCAAATATTAGGTTGAAAGTAATAATCCGGGTTTCCTCTAAATATGAATGGAGAACGGAAACGGATTATCAAGAAAACAATTCTAGTGTCATCCGCGTGTAAATCGCCGCGGATTTCCCATGACGCAAGTTGACGACCTTCTCGCCGATACGAGCCCAGCACGACGACGTGCCCGGGGTGGTCTGCGCGAATTCGTCCGCTCTCAAGACGGTGCGGCGGCTATCGAATTTGCTTTGCTCGCGATTCCCTATTTCCTGATCATCTTTGCCATCATCGAGACCTTCGTCGCCTTTACCGCGGAACAGGTCGTTTCTAACGCCGTCGATACCCTGGCGCGCCAGATCCGGACTGGGCAGATCACGGCGGCCAATACCACTTCACAGCAATTCCGGCAGGCATTCTGCAACGAGATTGCCGTGCTCATCACCTGCTCCTCGACCGAAGTGCAGACGCCATCGAAGCTTTACATCGACGTGAAAAACTACACGAGCTTCGCATCCATGCCGACGACGATCCCGCGCATATCGTCGACGGACCCTTATGCCGATCTCGACACGACAGGTTTCACGTTCACGCCCGGCGGCGCCAAATCCTTGAACATGGTGCGCGCCTATTATCGCTGGCAGATCATCACGGATCTTTTGCGCCCTTATCTCACCAACGTCCATCCGACGGACGGCTCGGCATCGGTCTATCTCATGGTCGCGACGGCCGCTTTCCAGAACGAGAATTATCCGTGAGCGGGCCGGGCATCATGACCGAGAGGAAAAACACCTTCTCCGGCCTGTTTCGACGCTTCGCCCGCGACGAACGCGGTGTGGGCGCAATCGAATTCGCCATTCTCTTTCCCGTGCTGCTGATGCTCTATCTCGGTGCCTTCGAGCTTACGGTGGGCCTCAACGTCTCGAAACGCGCCAGCCGCTCGGCGGGATCGATCGCGGACATCGTCTCGCAGCAGTCGAGTGTCAGCAAGTCGGTGCTCGCGACCATGACCTCCGTGGCCGGCGCGATCTTCGCGCCTTACACCACGACCGGTCTGACGCTGAAGATCACCGGCATTGCGATCGACGCCACGGGCAACGCGACCGTGGCCTGGTCCTGGGCGCAGGACGGCACCAGGCCCTATATATCCGGAACCACGCTTACGGTGCCGGCCAACATGAACCAGGCCAGCACATTCCTCGTCCGCAGCGAACTTGCCCTGCCCTACCAGCTCTTGAGCTTCGGCAGCAATTTCCTGCCGAGCGGCACCAACCAGATCACCATCAGCCGGCAATATTACTACCGGCAGCGTGTCGGTACGTCGATCAGCTGCAGCGACTGCTGAGCGCCCGCACCAAGAACCGGATCGACGGGTCGGCCAAAACGGAAAATTGCCAAGCTGCCGCCTCCGTTATATGGGTGACGTCCAATGCCCCGGCGGGTCTCTTCCGGGGGTGACGACATTCTCATCAGGTGGAATATGGCGCGCGCCTTTCTCTTCGTTCTGGATTCCTTCGGTGTGGGCGGCGGCCCGGATGCGGCAAGCTACGGCGATGAAGGCGCCGACACGCTCGGCCATATCGCCGAATTCTGTGCGGCACGCGCTGCCGACCGCGAAGGTCTGCGTCAAGGGCCACTGACACTGCCGAACATGTCCGGCCTCGGCCTGCTGGAGATCGGCAAGGCGGCAACGGGCAACTATCCCGCCGGCATGCCGCTGCCGGAAAAGCTCTATGGCCTTTATGGCTGCGCCAGCGAAGTCTCCCGCGGCAAGGATACGCCATCAGGCCATTGGGAGATCGCCGGAACGCCGGTCATGTTCGACTGGGGGTATTTTCCTGCCGAGGGCGACGCCTTTCCACCGGAATTGGTGAAGGCCATCTGCGAGGCGGCCGATCTGCCGGGGATTCTCGGCAATTGCCACGCCTCCGGCACCGATATCATCGCCAGGCTCGGAGAGGAACATATCCGCAGCGGCAAGCCGATCTGCTACACTTCATCGGACTCGGTCTTCCAGATCGCCGCGCACGAACAGCATTTCGGCCTCGACCGGCTGATCGGCCTCTGCAAGATCGTGCGTACCCTGCTCGACCCCTACAATATCGGCCGCGTCATCGCCCGCCCCTTCATCGGCGAGACCGTGGCGACCTTCGAGCGGACCGGTAACCGCCGTGACTTCTCCGTGCTGCCGCCGGAGCCGACACTGCTCGACCGCCTGGCCAAGGCTGAACGCACGGTGCACGCAGTCGGCAAGATCGGCGATATCTTCGCGCATCAGGGCGTTTCCAGGGTCATCAAAGCCAACGGCAATATGGCGCTGATGGACGCAACACTGAAGGCCATGGACGAAGCCGAGGATGGCGATCTGGTCTTCACCAATTTCGTCGATTTCGACATGCTCTATGGTCACCGCCGCGACGTGCCTGGCTATGCCGCGGCGCTCGAAGCCTTCGATGCGCGGCTTCCCGAGGTCCACAAGAAGCTGAAGGCGGGCGATCTCGTCATCCTCACGGCCGATCATGGTTGCGATCCGACCTGGCGCGGCACCGATCATACGCGCGAGCGCGTGCCGGTCATGGCTTACGGGCCAGGCATTCGCTCCCGCTCCATCGGCGTCCGGCAGACCTATGCAGATATCGGTGAGACGGTTGCGAAACATTTGGGAATTGCGGCCGGGCCGCACGGGAGGAGCTTCCTTTGACATCGCATTTGAAGAAAGTGGAGCTGCATTGTCATCTGGAGGGAGCGGCTCCTCCGGCATTGACGCTCGCACAAGCAGAGAAATACGGAGTCGATACCAGCGCCTTCCTGCAGGATGGCGTCTATCTCTGGAAAGATTTTGCCGAATTCCTCGTCTGCTACGACAAGGTCTCCGAGGTCTACCGTACCGAGGAAGACTATGCGCTGCTGACGGAAACCTATCTGGAAGAGCTTGCCGGCATCGGCACGATCTATAGCGAACTTATCGTTTCGCCCGATCATGGCGATCGCATCGGCCTCGGCGCCGACGCCTATATGGCGGGCGTTTCGGCCGGCATCCATGCCGCCAAGGCAAAAACGGGCATCGAAGCGCGGCTCATCATAACCGGCGAGCGCCACTTCGGGCCTGAACGCGTGGTGAAGGCAGCGGAATATGCGGCCAAAAGCGACAATCCGCTCATCACGGGCTTCAACATGGCTGGCGAGGAGCGCATGGGCCGTGTCGCCGATTACGCCGGCGCCTTTGACATCGCCCGCGAGGCCGGCCTCGGCATCACCATCCATGCCGGAGAAGTCTGCGGCGCTTTTTCCGTCGCCGATGCCATCGAGCTTGTGCGCCCTGATCGCATAGGCCATGGCGTACGCGCGATCGAGGATATGGATCTCGTCGAGCGCCTTGCCGATCGTGGCACGGTGCTGGAGGTCTGCCCCGGCTCCAACGTCGCGCTCAAGGTCTTCCCGGATTTCCAGTCGCATCCGCTGCGCAGACTGCGAGATGCCGGCGTGAAGGTGACGATCAATTCCGACGATCCGCCCTTCTTCCACACCTCGTTAAAGCGGGAATACGAGCTGGCGTCGTCAGCCTTCGGCTTTACCGACGAGGAGATCAACGCGATGACTCGCACGGCGATCGAAGCAGCGTTCGTGGACGAGGCGACACGGGCGGCGTTGCTAGCGAAGCTCTAAAAGCGTGGCTTAGGCCGCAGATTGGGGATGAAATCTCCAGAAGTGGCCTATTTTCTTGCACCAGAGGCGATTTCCGTGGAAGAACCATCTCATATCACGGAATTACTGGAAGGCTGAAACCATGGACGGCGTCACTGTCATCGATCACCCGCTTGTGCAGCACAAGCTCACAATCATGCGCAAGAAGGACACGTCGACGGGAAGCTTCCGCCGGCTGCTGCGCGAGATTTCGACGCTGCTCTGTTACGAAGTGACGCGCGACCTGGAGCTGACGATCGAGACCATCGAGACGCCGCTGCAGCCGATGGATGCGCCGATCCTCGAAGGCAAGAAGCTGGTCTTCGCCTCGATCCTGCGTGCTGGCAATGGCCTGCTCGAAGGCATGCTCGACCTCGTACCGTCGGCGCGCGTCTCGCATATCGGCGTCTACCGCGATCATGAAACGCTGCAGCCGGTCGAATATTACTTCAAGGCGCCGGAGGATATCTCAGAACGCCTGATCATCGTCGTCGACCCGATGCTGGCGACCGGCAATTCCTCAATCGCCGCGATCGAGAAGCTGAAGGAGCGCGGCGCCCACAATATCCGCTTCCTCTGCCTGTTGGCGGCTCCGGAAGGCATTGCTAACTTCCGCAAGGCGCATCCGGATGTGCCGGTCTTTACCGCTGCCATCGACAGCCATCTGAACGAAAAGGGCTACATCGTGCCCGGCCTCGGCGACGCCGGCGACCGCATGTACGGCACGAAGTAAAATCACCAATTATACTTTTACGAAGCCTGGCAGTTATACGACTGCCGGGCTTTTTATTGATTGCATTAGCGTCCTTTCAGCACACTTGGCCTATAGATGACGTGGCCCGCAGGAGGGGCCTTGCCGATGCTCGTTCGCGTTCTTGTCTTTGCCGGTGCCATCGCCGTTGCGGCAACTCAGGTGCCGATGCTGGTGAACAGCTATAACGAGCGCGGCGCAAAGCCGGCACCGCTCGAAGCGGTTTCGCTTGCCCCTCAGAAGACGGAAGCTGCCATTTCCTTTGGCAGCGTTCAGCTGCGCGCCAATGCGGGCGGCCACTATGAAGGCGATTTCACGATCAACGGCCGTTCCGTGCACGCGATGATCGATACCGGCGCGACCTATGTGACAATGAACGAGAGCACCGCACGCAGCCTCGGCTTCAGCAGCGTCGATCTCGACTATCGCTATATGATGCAAACGGCGAACGGCACTTCAAAAGTCGCCCACATCAAACTCGACCGCCTGGAGATCGGCACGATCCGCGTCCGTGATATCGAGGCTGTGGTGGCAAAGGATAACGCACTGAGCACGACGCTGATCGGAATGAGCTTCATGAAGAAGCTGAATTCCTATGGCGTGCAAAATGGCGCCCTGCTCCTGAAGCAGTAGGACAACGGGACAGCGCACGAGGCTGCCAAGCAACCCACTGCCGCCTTCACATCAAATTCTGCTGACAACGACGGGTGAGATAGCAGGCGCGGTATCAACGATACGATAGTTAGCCGACAAATCGACCGCGGCCTTCTCCGCGCTTGCCTCATCCGCTGCATGAACGGTGGCAATGTGGTCCCCCCTGCTGATCTTCGTGCCGAGCGGCAGAAGATCGCTGAAACCGACGCGGTGATCGATCTTGTCCTGCGGGCGGCGGCGGCCGCCACCGAGATCGATGACAGTCATGCCGATCTCTCTCGCATCGCAGGCACCGAGCCAGCCATCGGCAGCGGCCAGAACGGGCTTTTGCACCGGCGCGCGCACCAGATAGCGATCGGGATGCTCGAGCAGATCGACCGGCCCGCCGAGAGCATGCACCATGCGGCCGAAGATTTCGGCTGCCTTGCCGGATGCCAGAGCCTCGCGCGCCCTGGCCTCCGCATCGGCAGCGTTCCCGGCAATGCCGGCCTGAACCAGCATTTCAGATGCAAAGGCAAGGACGACCGTTTCGAGCCGCGTACCCGCCTTGTTGCCCTTCAGGAAGTCGAGGCAATTTTGAAGTTCGACCACGTTGCCGGCTGCATCGGCCAGGGGCTGATTCATGTCGGTAATCAGTGCCGAGGTCTTAACCCCACCGCCATTTGCCACGTCCACAAGCGAGCGCGCCAGCGTCTCAGCCTCTTCCTCCGAAGTCATAAAGGCACCGCTGCCGATCTTGACGTCGAGCACCAGCGTTTCCAGCCCTGCAGCGAGTTTTTTCGACAGGATCGAAGCGGTAATCAGGGGGACGGAATCGACGGTCGCCGTGACATCCCGCACGGCATAGAGTTTGCCATCGGCTGGCGCCAGTGCACCGGTCTGGCCGATGATGGCGCAGCCGACCTCGTCCACCACCTTGCGGAAACGTGCCGCGTCCGGTGTGATCCCGTAGCCGGGAATGGATTCCAGCTTGTCGAGGGTGCCGCCGGTGTGGCCGAGGCCGCGGCCGGAGATCATCGGCACGGCGAGACCGCAGGCGGCAGCGATGGGCGCCAGCATCAGCGAGACGTTGTCTCCGACGCCGCCCGTCGAATGCTTGTCTGCGATCGGCCGGCCAATCCCCTTCCAAGACAAAATATCGCCGGAGTGGGCCATGGCGAGCGTCAGCGCCACCGTTTCCTCGCGCGTCATGCCACGAAACCAGACGGCCATGGCAAAGGCGCCGATCTGGCTTTCGGCCAGTTCGCCACGGCCCAATGCGCCGATAAACGCATCGATATCGGCCGCCGAAAGCGTGGCGCCATTACGCTTCCGGCGGATGATCTCCTGCGGGATCATGGATCAATAGCCTGAAGGGGCCGTCTTGGACTCGCCGCCGGCCAGCACATTCAGTATATCGTCGAGCAGGCTCGACGCACCGAAGCGGAAGGTCGACGGCATGGCCCAATCGGGCGCCATGATGGTTTCGGCAAGGCTGAGATAAAGCGCCGCATCGGATACGGAGCCGATGCCGCCGGCAGGCTTGAAGCCGACCTTGCGACCGCTGGCACGGATCGCCCGCAGCATGATGTCGGCGGCTTCGAGCGTCGCGTTGACGGCAACCTTGCCGGTGGAGGTCTTGATGAAATCGGAGCCGGCCTCGATCGCAAGTTCCGACGCGCGCCGGATCAGCGTGGTATCCTTGATCTCGCCGGTTTCGAGAATGGTCTTCAGGAGGACGTGTCCCTTGCATTCGGCCCGCACGGCTGTAACCATATCGGCGACGGCCTGCTCGTCGCCAGCCAGGAAGGCGCGATAAGGAATGACCAGATCGATTTCATCAGCACCATCGGCAATGGCTTCACGCGCCTCGGCGGCAACATCCGCCGCCTCCATATCGCCACCCGGGAAATTCACCACGGTCGCGATCTTCACGGCATGATCGACGCCGAGGATGCCTCGCGCCTGGGCGACGAAACGCGGCCAGATGCAGATGGCGGCCGTGTTGCCATAGGGGGATTGCGCACGGGCGCACAGCGCCTCGATCTGCGCAGGCGTGCAGTCATCCTTGAGATTGGTCAGGTCGAGAAGGGAAAGCGCAACGGCTGCCGCTTCTCTCAGCGAATGGCCGGTCATTGTGGATCTCCGTCGTCAGCGATCATTTCTTTCAGGATAGCGGCAAGGCGTGCGCCGCCCACCGGAGCCATGTCTTTCGTCTCCTCATGCGAGAGTTCGCCGCCGGTCATGCCAGCACCATAGTTAGTGATGACGGAGGCGGCGGCAACCCTCAAACCGAAAAGACGCGCCAGGATGACTTCCGGCACCGTCGACATGCCGACGGCATCGGCGCCCATGATACGCGCCATGCGGATCTCGGCCGGCGTTTCGAAGCTCGGGCCGGAAAACCACATATAGACGCCGTGTGACAGCTTGATCTCGGCCTTTTCCGCCGCCTTGCGCATACGCATAATGAGGTCGCTATCATAGGCGCTCGTCATGCCGACGAAGCGCCTGTCACTTTCCTCGCCAATCAGCGGGTTCATGCCGGAATAGTTGATGTGATCGGTGATCTGCATCACCGAGCCCGGCGGCATTTCCTCGCGCAGCGATCCCGCGGAATTCGTCAGGATCAGCGTATCGACGCCGAGCGCCTTCAGGGTTTCGATCGGCACGCGCATGGCGTTGGCGTCGCCTTTTTCGTAATAATGCACGCGGCCGGAGAGCATGATGACGGGGACATCGCCGAGCTTGCCTGCGACCAGCGTGCCGGCATGGCCTGATACTGCACTGACCGGGAAGCCGGGGAGGTCGGCATAGGGAATGCGCAGGGCGTCTTTGACCTCATCCACGAGAGAGCCGAGGCCGGAGCCCAGAACGATGCCGTAGCGGGGCTTCAGCTCGCCGAGCTTTTCGGTGAGGATATCGGCGGCCGCGCTCATCCGAGCACCTTCGTTTCGAAGCTGAAGGGCAGCATTTCGTCCATGGTCATGGTTTTCTTCACGCCGGTTTCGTCGCAAAGATAGATGCGCGTCTCCTTGCCGGCAAATTCGGCGATCTTCTGCCGGCAGCCGCCGCAGGGTGGGCACAGCGGCAGCTTCTCGGCAATAACAGCCATTTCGACGATCTTCTTGGCGCCGCCCATGATCATCTGGCTGATCGCCGTGGGCTCGGCGCACCAGCCCTGCGGGAAGGACAGGTTTTCGATATTGGCGCCGGTATAGATCTTGCCATCCTCGGCGCGGATCGCCGCGCCGACGGGAAATTTCGAATAGGGAGCATGCGCGAAAGCCATCGCGCCGCGCGCTGCCTCGAACAGATCATGCGACATGGTTTAGCGCTCCTTGGTGTAGGGCACGCCGCCGGCCTTGGGGGGCTTGGCGACGCCGATAAAGCCTGCAAGCAGGATGCAGGTGAGGATATAGGGCAGCGCCTGGAAAATCTGCACCGGCACCTCGCCGATGCCCGGAACCGCTTTACCCTGCATGAAATTGGCGAAGGCGTCGAGGAAGCCGAACAGGAGGCAGGTGAACATGACCGGCACCGGCTTCCATTTGGCGAAGATCAGTGCGGCCAGCGCGATATAGCCCTTGCCCGCCGACATGTTGTTGATGAAGGCAGCCGACTGGGCGATGGCAAGATAGGTGCCGGAGAAGCCGCAGAGAATGCCGGCGACGATCAGCGACCTATACCGCAGCCACTCGACCGAGATGCCGGCGGTATCGACAGCGCCAGGGTTTTCACCGACGGCGCGCAGCCGCAGGCCGAAGCGTGTGCGATAGAGAACCCACCATGAAATCGGCACGGCGAGGAAGGCAAGATAGGTGAGGATATTGTTGCCGGAGATGACATTGGCGTAGAGCGGGCCGATGAACGGAACATTTCGGATGGCATCGACGCCCGGCAAGGTGATGCCGGAAAAGCGCGCTGTGCCGGGCAAGGTCGGCGTGCGGCCGCCCTGCCCGAACCAGGCCTGGCCGAGAACGATGGTCAGGCCGGCGGTCAGGAAGTTGATCGCGACACCGGAGACGATCTGGTTGCCGCGATTGGTGATCGACGCGAAGCCGTGCAGCAGGCCCAGAATGACCGAGACGACGATGCCGGCGCCAAGACCTGCCCAGGGCGAGCCGCTGATCGAGGCGACACAGGCGGCCGCGAAGGCCGAGGCCAGCATCTTGCCTTCGAGGCCGATATCGAAGATGCCGGCGCGCTCGGAAAAGAGGCCGGCAAGCGCGGTGAAGATCAGCGGGATCGACAGGCGGATGGTTGAACCGAGAATGCTGATGAGGAGATCGTAATATTCCATCGTCTGATCCTCACGCCCTGGCGAATGTCTGATAGATGCGGACAAACGCCGGCCGGAACATGTATTCGAGCGCGCCGGCGAACAGGATGACAAGACCCTGGATCACCACGATCATGTCACGCGTGATGTTCGGCATGTCGAAGGACAGCGCATCGCCGCCCTGATAGAGAATGCCGAACAGGATCGCCGCCAGAATGATGCCGAAGGGATGGTTGCGGCCCATCAGCGACACGGCGATGCCGACGAAGCCGGCGCCAAGCACGAATTCCACCTGCAGGCGCGCGGAGGCGCCCATGACCGGATTGAGCGACATCATGCCGGCGAGTCCGCCCGATATCAGCATGGCGATGATGACCGTGCGGGCATAAGGAATGCCGGCATAGACTGCGGCAGTAGGGCTAAGACCCAGCGTGCGCATCTCATAGCCGAGCTTCGTGCGCCAGACGAGCACCCAGACCAGAAAGCACATGACCAGCGCGATCAGGAAGGAGACGTTGAGCGGTGCGGCGCCAATGGTCGAGCCGAAAACGCTCATCAGCCAATCGAGCTTGGGCAGCTGACCGCCGGCGAGGAAGGTGCGGGTTTCGGGCGCCATCTTGCCCGGCACGATCAGCACATGCACCAGCAGGAAGTTCATCATCGCCGACGCGATGAAGTTGAACATGATTGTCGTGATGACGACGTGGCTGCCGCGCTTGGCCTGCAGCCATGCGGGGATGAAGGCCCACAGCGCGCCGAAAATCGCCGCGCCGACGACCGCAAACGGCATCGTCACATACCAGGGCACATAGTGGTCGAGCGCCAGCGCGACGAGAGCGCAGCCGAGACCGCCGACATAGGCCTGGCCTTCCGAGCCGATATTGAAAAGGCCGGCATGGATGGCAACGGCCACCGAAAGGCCGGTGAAGATGAAGCTCGTGGCATAGTAGAGGGTAAAACCGATGCCCTCGCCGCTGCCCAGAGCGCCCTGCAGCAGCAGGACGAGCGCGTCGAGCGGGCTTTCACCGATGAACCAGACGACGAGGCCTGAAATCAGGAAGGCGACGATCAGGTTGAGAATGGGGATCAAGCCATAGTTGATCCAATTGGGGAGCGGAACGGACGCCATGCTCATAAACGCCTCACGCGGCAATGCCGGCCATCATCAGGCCGAGTGTTTGTTCACCGGCCTCAGCCGACTTCTCACCGACGATGTGGCCGGCAAACATGACGAGGATACGGTCCGAAAGCGCGCGGATCTCATCCAGCTCCACAGACACCAGCAGGATTGCCTTGCCGGCGTCGCGCATCTCGATGATGCGGCGATGGATGAATTCGATGGCGCCGATATCGACGCCACGCGTCGGCTGGCCGATCAGCAAGGCCTCCGGATCGCGCTCGATCTCGCGGGCGACGACGATCTTCTGCTGGTTGCCGCCGGAGAAATTGGCGGTTTTCAGCCGCGCATTCGGTGGACGGATGTCGTATTTCTCGATCTTCTCGATGGCATCCTTGCGCATGGCATCGAGATCGAGCATGCCGGCCCGCCCGTATTTGCGGTCGCGGTGATAGCCGAGCATCGAATTCTCATATTCCTCGAATTTGAGGACGAGGCCCATGTGGTGACGGTCTTCGGGAATATGAGCAAGGCCGAGGTCGCGTAGTGCTGCGGGATCGGCATTGCCGATCGGCTTGCCATGCAGAAGGATCTCGCCGGAAGCCGGTTTGCGGATACCGGCGATGGCCTCCAGCAACTCCGATTGACCATTGCCGGCAACGCCGGCAATGCCGACGATCTCGCCGGCGCGGACATCGAAGGAGACGTTGTCGACCATGGTGACGCCGCGGCCGTCCTTGACGGTGAGATTGCGCACAGAGAGCAGGATATCGCCGGGATTAGCAGCGCCCTTTTCGACGCGCAACAGCACGCGGCGGCCGACCATCAACTCCGCCAGTTCCTCGACGGTGGTTTCCGCCGTCTTGCGGGTGGCAACCATCTCGCCACGGCGCATGACGGATACCGTGTCGGTGATCGCCATGATTTCGCGCAGCTTGTGGGTGATGAGGATGATCGTCTTGCCCTGATCGCGAAGGACGCGAAGGATGCGAAAGAGATTGTCGGCTTCGGCCGGCGTCAGAACGCCGGTGGGCTCGTCGAGAATGAGGATCTCGGCGCCGCGATACATGGCCTTCAGGATCTCGACGCGCTGCTGCTGGCCGACGGGAAGCTCTTCGATCAACGCATCCGGATCGACTTCCAGGCCGTAATCCTTCTCCAGCCGGTTGAGCTCGGCGCGCGCAGCGACGACGCCTTTGGCGAGAAGCGCGCCGCCTTCGGCGCCCAGCATGACGTTTTCGAGGACGGTGAAATTATCGACCAGCATGAAGTGCTGGTGCACCATCCCGATGCCGGCCGATATCGCCGTCTGGCTGTCACGGATGGCGATGGGGTTGCCGTTGATGCGGATCTCGCCGCTATCGGCCTGATAGAATCCGTAGATGATCGACATGAGGGTCGATTTCCCGGCACCGTTTTCACCGATGATCCCGTGGATCGAGCCCTTGGCGACGGTCAGGTTGATGTCTTTATTGGCGTGGACGGCACCGAACTTCTTGTCGATGCCCACGAGTTCGATGGCAAAGGTTTGGTTCACTATAGGGGCTCCAGAAACCGGATTCCGGATAAGAAAAGGGCGTATGACGTTTTTGCCTCGTCATACGCCCTTGCTTCATATCAGTTCTTCGGGCAGGCGTTGTCGGTCAGATAGTCGTGGACCTTGATGGTGCCGGCGACGATATCGGTCCGCGCCTTGTCGACGGCAGCCTGCATTTCCGGAGTGACGAGGGGCTTGTTGTTGTCGTCCATGGCGACGGCAACGCCGTCTTCCTTCAGACCGAGCTCCTGGGTGCCGGGCGTGAACTTGCCGTTCTTGGCGTCGCTGAAGGCATTGTAGACTGCGAGGTCGACGCGCTTGACGACGGAGGTGAGGACCGAACCCGGATGCAGGTAATTCTGGTTGGAGTCCACACCGATCGACAGCTTCTTGTTGTCGGCGGCCGTCTGCAGCACGCCGAGGCCGGTCGCGCCGGCAGCGGCGTAAACGACGTCGGCGCCCTGGTCGATCTGGTTCTTGGTGAGCTCGCCGCCGCGAACCGGGTCGTTCCAGGCAGCACCGGTCGTGCCGGTCATGTTCTGAAGGACTTCGATCTTCGGGTTGGTGGCGCGCGCGCCCAGCTCGTAGCCGCATTCGAACTTGCGGATCAGCGGGATGTCCATGCCGCCGACGAAGCCGACCTTGCCGGACTTCGATGCGATGGCGGCCATGACGCCGGCGAGATAGGAGCCTTCATTTTCCTTGAACTTGACCGAGCGGACGTTCGGCAGGTCGAGGCTGTCGTCGATCAGCACGAATTCGGTCTTTGGATATTCGGCGGCGACCTTCTGGAGAGCGGAGGTCCAGGCGAAGGAGACCGCGATGACCGGATTGAAGCCCTTGCTGGCGAAGTTGCGCAGCGCCTGTTCGCCCTGGGTGTCGCCCGTCGGCTCGAAATCGCGATAGGCGATGCCGGTTTCCTTCTTGAACTTTTCGGCGCCGTTATAGGCTGCTTCGTTGAAAGACTTGTCGAACTTGCCGCCGGTTCCGTAGACGATCGCCGGCTTGATGTCGGCCGCAAGCGCCGTCGCCGACATGGCAGCCAAGGCAAAAAGGGTCAGAAGGGATTTTTTCATGTGGTGCAGCCCTGTTGTTGCTATCTTGTTGGGTCCTCCCGCAAGCCCGTTGACCGGACATGTCTGCGGAACCGCCGGCCTCCCCCGAGGCCAAGCTGGCGCGCATCCTTGCATGGCTGCACGAAAAATTCACGAGAAATTTTTCAGTTGGTAAAGATTTGTGGGAATTGGTGAAAACCCATCCAGACGACCCGTTTTTTAAACAATTTCGGCCTGAAACTGCAACTTTATTGGCCAACGAGACGGCCGATCCGTGCTTCACGATCGCCGGTTTCACCCCATTCGGCGGCATAGGGATTCCACCTTCAGCTCCCACCCGGGAGCGGCGAATTCTCTGAATGGCACAGGCTGAAAGGTGCTTCCATCGCCTCTCACGCGCTGAAGCGGCCGGCTGAGGGCCGACGCTTGTAGGCGATCATCCAGAGGAGCAGCGAAATCGCCAGAAAGACAGCGAAAGCCGGCTGAAACAGCAGCCATTGCATCGCCATGTCATAGAAGCGGGGATGGACGTAATAGGCGATCGCCGTGCGGAGGCTCGCCAGCGACGAAGGGCTGACATCATTCCATGCATCCCCCATGGGGGTCATGACAACGGCTGAAGCCGCCACGGATTGGATGGAATCGATGGTGCCGGCGATCACAGCCACCACCAGCGCGACAAGGCTGGCAAAACGCAACAGGAAACGCATAAACTCCTCCGGATGCTCACTTCGTCAGGCCTTTGCAGGCCGACCGGTCTTATGCCGCCTCATCTGTCTCTTTAAATAAGTTGCGCCGGAAACAAGCGCAATGGGGAACAGATTCGGAGTTTTGCGCCGACAAGTCAAAAATCTGTCAGATTCGGGTTGATTGCCAGAAATTCATCGGTATATATCGCGGCCGTTCCGACGATTTGCTTCCTGACCGGGTGCGAAACGCCAAAGGACAGGTGGCCGAGTGGTTTAAGGCGCACGCCTGGAACGCGTGTGTACGTGAAAGCGTACCGAGGGTTCGAATCCCTCCCTGTCCGCCATCAAAATATTGTGTCCGACCCGGAGAGATAGGTAACAGTTTGTTCCTAAGACGTGGGTGACAACCTCGTGCCGAACCATCGTGACGCCGCTTCGGCAGCAGCTTCGAAATCCGGCTCAGCTTCACCAACCCACGCAACTACACCGTCGGGCCGCACGAGCAGCGCGCTCAAGCCCAGCCGGTCCTTGACGTCGCTCGCGATGTAAGTGATCCGGTCACCCCAGCGACCTGCAACGGCTTCGAGCGATGCCCGGGCGTCGAAATCCAGCAACAGACCTTTGCCTGTTCCGAGGAAATCACCAAGTTTCGTCCCATCGGCCAGTTCGAAATCAGGGGCGCTGCGGCCCACCAGCGGATTGATATCACCGAGATCGTAGCGGAGAGAAACGCCCCAGACGCGTTCGGCGAAGTAGGTGGCGCCGTCACGCGTGTCGATCAGATCGCGGATGACCGCTTCGAGTGCGCGCGAGCTCTGGCTCGGCCGCATGAGCGCGACCTGAGCGCGCGACCAGTCGAGCACCTGGGCTCCGACCGGATGGCGTTCGCTGAAATAGGTGTCGAGCAGGCGCTCCGGCGCCTCGCCGCGGAGGGTGGCCGCAAGCTTCCATCCGAGGTTCATTGCATCGCCAAGGCCGAGGTTTAGACCTTGGCCGCCCAAGGGGGAATGAATATGCGCAGCATCGCCGGCAAGCAGGACGCGCCCTCTTCGATAGGCTGTCGCCTGGTAGGCGCGATCCGTCCACGTCGTGGCAAGCTTGAGCGCCGTCACGGTGACGTCGGTGCCGGAGATACACCGCAGCACGGCCTGCACGTGGTCTAGCGTGATCGGCTGGGTGCGATGGAAGATACCTCCGTCGAAATCGACCATCGCGATCGTCCCCGGCGTCGCATAGGTATACATGCCCGTCGCGGTGTAGTGGCGGCCTGAACGAAGCTTCTCCGGATCCGCCAGCTCGATTTCGGCCGAATAGCCGGTGAATTCGGGATCGGTGCCGATGAACGCGAAACCACCGGCCTTACGGACGATGCTGCGGCCACCATCGCAACCAACGAGCCAGCGCCCGCGAAAAGTCTCGCCGCCAGCTCGGACAGTGACATCATCATCCGACTGATCGAACCCCTCGACGCCGAAGTCGCGCCTGATCTCGGCGCCCATCGCCTCCGCGCGTGCGGCCAAGATGGTTTCGAGACTTTCCATCTCGACCATCATGGTGGTGCCGGCAGGAGTTGGCAGGCGATAGGGCCACTTCGAGGCGTCGATTTTGTCATGGCAGAACTGGATGCCGGCGAAATGGCCGCCGGGGCGACGCGCCTGGTGCATCCAGTGCGCCGCAGATGAGCTGCGATCGCCCGAGCCATCCTTCATAGGTTTTGACGCAGCGACATCGTCCAGCAGGCCGCGACGATAGAAGGCTTCGATGGTCGGGGCGGAAAGGCCGCGCATGCCGAACGGAAGACGCTTCAAGGGCGAGCGCGGATCCTCGGCCTGCTCCAGCACCAATACGGAAAGGCCGGCGAGACGCAGCTCACAGGCGAGAAACAAGCCGACCGGTCCGCCGCCGGCGATCAGGACATCATAAATCAAGACAGAACTCCTCAAGCGAGCGCGCCGCAAGGGCTCCGGACAACTTCGGCTTCACCCATCCCTATTTGAACGGGCGGCGGTCCGGGTCACAGAAACAGCCTTAAAGCCTGTGCCGATTTCACCAATTCTGTGACCACATCGCTATTTTTACACTCGGTATAAATTTACTTATGGTATAAATATCGTCATGTCAAATCGAATCAAACTCAGGGACCGCAAGAAGGAGATGACGCGTCAGGCGATCTCCGAGGTCGCAACGCGCCTGTTTGTCGAACATGGCTTCGATAATGTGTCAGTCGCCGATATCGCCTTTGAGGCCGATGTCGCCAGGAAGACGGTGTTCAACTACTTCCGCCGCAAGGAGGATCTGGTCTTCGATCGCGAGGATGAAGTGCGGGAGCTGGTGCGGGAGGCGATTGCCGATCGCGGTCAACAGCCGCCAGTTCGCGCATTCCAGGTGTTGATGCGGGAATTGGTGGCATCACAGCACCCCCTGTTCAGGATCACGGAGCGGCCTATCGCGTTCTGGCGCATGGTGGCGGAGAGCCGGACTCTGACGGCGTATGCGCGCGAGTTGCAGGTGATGCTTGCCGATGATCTCTCGGCAATGCTGTCCGAAGCGGCAGGCCGGCCCCGGTCCGATCCCGATGCGCGTCTTGCCGGCGCAATGCTGATGGCGACACTGGTGGTCGCCTATGCCGAAGCACTGCGCGTGTTTCGCGAGAACGGAAAGCCCGACGCCGCTCTGCTAGGCATCATGGAGCGCGGCTTTGCAGGTGTCGATGCCGCGCTCGCGGGAACGGCATACATCTGACGCCGAGACTGGCCAGAAGAGCGTTCGCGAATGACAAAGGCCTGGCTGACGAAGCCGGCCAGGCCCTTATCCGTGGAGTTATCCGGTTCTAATCCATCATTGGATCGAAGAACCCGAGCACACCTCAGGCTGCGGAAACCTGCAACTCGGCGAGATCGTCGAGCAGCTTCGGACCCTTCGGTTCCCAGCCGAGCTTCTGACGCGTCTTGGCGCTGGAGGCCGGCATGTCGCGCGTGGCGAACATGGAGAGCCAGCCGAAATATTCCTGGGCCTCTTGCCTGCCGACGGATTTCACCGGCAGGTTCAGGCGGCGGCCGAGGATCTCGGCGATATCGCGCATCGGCACACCTTCCTCGGCAACCGCATGGTACTTCGCGTTCGGCTCGGCGCGCTCGACGACGAGGCGATAAAGGCGAGCGACATCGGTAAAATGCGCTGCCGGCCAGCGATTGAGCCCATCCTCGATGTAGGCGCAGACGCCCTTCTGCCTGAATATCTCGATCAGCGGCGTGATAAGCCCCTGACTGACCGGATCATGCACCTGCGGCAGCCGCACGACCGAGACATTGACGCCGACCTCGCATGCCAGGTTCCCCGCTTCCTCGCTGGCTGCGCGCGGATGCGTATCGGAGCCGACGATCGGATTGTCTTCCCTGGCGGGCTCGTCCGGGATGGTGTTGGCGATCGGCGTTCCCGAGGTGATGACCAGCGGACGCGCCGAACCTGCAAGGGCCGAGGCAAGCGTTGCGATGACGCGGCGGTCGTCCTCGCAATTCTGGACGAACCTCGAGAAATCGTGGTTGAAGGCAAGATGGATGACGCCGTCCGATTGGGAAGCCCCACTTTTCAGGATATCCGGATCCTCAATGGTGCCGTGAAGCACCTCGGCGCCAGCTGCCGCAAGTGCGACCGCCTTCTCTTTGGAACGGGAAAGGCCGAGCACCCGATGGCCGGCTCCGATCAGCTCCTTGACGACATGCGAGCCGATATTTCCGGTCGCTCCAGTAACGAATACGCGCATAAGTACAGTCTCCTTATTTCGCCGGAGACAAATCTGGGCCTATCGGTTATTCTGGTAAAGTAGTGACCTTATCATAGGAAAAGCACTAACAGGATGACCGATCTTCTCGACACGGAAAATCTGCTCGGGGCCTATCTGCGGGACCGGCGGGCGAAGCTTGATCCATCCGCCCTGGGCTTTGGCGGGGAAAGGCGGCGAACGCCGGGGCTACGGCGCGAGGAGGTGGCGCAGCGCGCCAATATCAGCCCGACATGGTACACATGGCTGGAACAGGGGCGCGGCGGGGCTCCCTCGGCCGACGTGCTCGACCGGATTGCTCGTGCGCTGATGCTGACGGAAGTGGAGCGCGAGCATCTGTTCCTGCTCGGGCTCGGCCGTCCGCCCGAGGCCCGCTATCGCAGGAATGATGGCGTGACGCCGCGGCTCCAGCGCGTGCTCGACGCGCTGGAGCCGAGCCCTGCCCTCATCCGGACCGCAACCTGGGACGTCATCGCATGGAACCGGGCGGCACCTGTGATGCTGATCGATTACGGATCGCTGCCGCCCAAGGAACGCAATATCCTGCGCTACATCTTTCTCGATCCGCGGGCACGCGCCATGCAGTATGACTGGGAAAGCGTGGCGCGCTTTGCCCTGGGCGCATTCCGCGTCGATGCGGCCCGCGCGGGCGCGGCGGCAGAGATCGAACCTTTTGTCGAGGAATTGTGCCGGATCAGCCCGGAATTCAGAACCATGTGGCGCGATAATGATTTTCCCGGCGTTCATAGCGAGGCCGTCAAGCACATACGCCATCCGGTTCTCGGTCCGCTCGCATTCGAATATTCGGCCTTCTCTGTCGATGGCCGCACCGACCTCAGCATGGTCGTCTACAATCCGGCAACGCCTGACGATGCCGAGCGGATCAGATCGCTCTTGCCCAAACTTTAGGGTGTGGCGAAGCATGCGCACCCTTGTCGCTCTACGGATGTCTGAAAACCATCTGGCATGACTGCCTTCACGGTGAAACCGACTGCGCCTTCAATCGTAATAGGCCGGGGCGCGCTTGAACCGAGGCCATGCCTCGGGATCATGCCCCGGGACCACTAGGGCATCGGTCTGTTCGGCAAGCGCCCTCAGCTTGCCGACGGATCGCACTGCATCAACGGCGGAAGCCATGAAGCCGGGGAGCGCCTTTTCGTTCCAGTGGTCGAGCGTATAGGCGGCATCGATGGTCAGTAATATTGCGCCTGCGTTCGGCAGCTGCACTAGGAAGGATTGGTGGCCGACGCTGTGGCCCGGTGTGGAGATCATCCGCAACACGCCGTCGCCGTGGAGGTCATAGGTGTCGGTGGCGGCGCCCTCCAGGAAGTGCCATTTCAAGCTGGGACGGTCGAAATCCCTTCGGACATAGGCGCCGGCAGCGAACCAGTCCGGCGCGAAGGCATATTCATATTCGCGGCGCTGGACGATGTGGATCGCATTGGGGAAGCGGCCGATGGCACCACTGTGGTCGGAATGCAGATGGGAGAGCACGACGAAGCGGATATCTTGGCTCGATATGCCGAGTCTTGCCAATTGCGCGACGCATCCTTGCTCTTCGGTCATCACGGGCTGATAGCTGTCGACGACATTGCCCCAATAGCGGCGCGGCGCGGCAAGGCCCTCGGCCGCAAGCCCGCCATCGATGACGATATTGCCCTTGGGGTGGGTGAGCAGAAACCAGGGAACCGGGATTTCATAATCGGCGCCGCCGCCCTGGTTCATTCTGATGTCGTGGGCCTTGCATCGCTGCGTGCCCGATTGAAACATGTAAAGCCTGATATCGCTCATGGGCCGGACCTGTGGTTGACGTTCGATCGCCGTTTTCTGCGATCGAAGGCCTCCTCACTAGGCGGCATCTTCCACTTACATTTATCGGGTGAGCCGATATATTGGCGCACATGGATCTGTTGGTGGCGATGCGCGTCTATGTCAGGGTGGTGGAAAGAGGCAGCATGTCGGCCGCCGCCCGCGATCTCGGCATAGGCCAACCCGCGGTCAGCGAGCGAATTGATCGGCTGGAGCACTATCTCGGCACGCGGCTACTGCTTAGGAACACTCGCAAGCTTTCCGTGACCGATGTCGGCGCCGCCTTCTACGAGCGCAGCAAACAGGTGCTGGAAAGCGCCGACGATGCCCTGACCGTCGCAAACGGCGATCAGTCGCTGCGCGGCACGCTGAGGATCGCGGCCCCGCATGGCCTCGGCGAGGTCATGTTGCCGCCGATCCTGCTGCAGATGCGCAAGCGTCATCCGCTGCTGAAGATCGAGCTGATTCTCAACGACAGGATCGTCGATCCCGTGACGGAAGGCGTCGACATCTCGCTGCGTCTCGGCGATCTCGGCGAAGGCGGCTTCATTGCCCGCAAGCTCGGACATGTCGGCCGCATGCTCGTGGCGTCACCAGACTATCTCGATGAGCATGGAACGCCGACGAAGCCCGATGAGCTTGCCGGCCACCCCTTCCTGCGGGTCTCCGGCCTCTTCAACAGCGGGCGGCTTCCGTTGATCGGACTGGACGGGCGGACCGAACTTGCTGCTATCGACGTCGTGCTCAGCACCAGCCATTGGCGGCCGCTGCACAGCCTCCTGCTGGACGGCGCCGGCATCGGCGTCCTGCAAGGGCCGGTCTGTGCCGATGATCTGGCCAGCGGCAAGCTCGTCCGCCTGCTGCCCGAATTTGCCGTGCCGGGATTTGACCTGCATGCGCTCTATTCGGCGATAAGACCGATTCCGCCGCGGATTCGGCTGGTACTCTCATTGTTGGAAGAGCAGCCGGGCACGGCTTCCCCGCCGGAAAGCTGGCTATTCCCCGGATGACCGCGATGAAAACCCTTCGAAGCCGATCTTGGAGCGGTCAGTTTTTCACGGAATCTCCGAACCGCTCCATCTCTTTGTGTTCACGCAATCCCGGACGGAAAAGCGCTGCGTACTTTTCCTGGAATGACCTAGAACACCAGCGAACGGTGCAGCTGCGCGCCGGCCCAGGCTCCGTCGCCGACGGCGAGCGACACCGAATGCGGGACACGGGCGGCGTCGCCGCATGCAAAGGCCCCGGGGATATTGGTTTCCTTCATGGTGTCCGTCTGGATCTGCATGCCAAAAGGCGTTTCCTCGAGCGTGCAGCCGAGTCGTTCGGCAATTGGGCTCGAGGGCGATACGCGCGAGGCAGTGAAGAGCCCGGCAAACCGCAGCAGGCGCCCATCGGCAAGCCGCACATCGGCCTTTCCTTCCAGTCTTGAGACCGGCGCTTCCTCGATCGCTATGCGGCGTGCAGCGAGATCGGCGCGCTGCGTCTCGTCCGGAGCGAACGCGTCGTTGAGGAAAAGCGTAACATCGCCCCATTCCGGCAGCAATTGCGCCTGATGCAGCGAAATCGGGCCGGTGGCGATGCAGCCGATGCGGCCTTGATCGAGTTCGTACCCATGGCAATAGGGGCAATGAAATACGCTCCTGCCCCAGCGTTCGCCAAGCCCCTCGATCTCGGGCAAGATATCGGAAACGCCGGTCGCGAAGAGAAGGCGCCGCCCGCCATAGCGCGCGCCGTCTGTGGTGACGGCAAAGGCATCCTTCTCGCCCTCGGCCGTCTCGGCCGTGCCTTCGATCCAGGTCAAGGTCGGATAGGCGGAAAGCTGCTCGCGCGCCTTGCGGGCGATCTCGCCGGGCTTGACGCCATCCTGGCCGAGAAAGCCGTGGGAGGCATCGGCGAAGCGATTACGACGCTTGCCGGCATCGATGACCAGCACCTTGCGGCGGGCACGGAGAAGCTGGAGGGCGGCCGCCATTCCGGCATAGCTGCCCCCGATGACAATGACGTCATAGGTCATGATAAGGTCCTTTCTGAGCGCCATTGCGCGTGACGCCGCGCAAATTCGGCGGCGAGATCGGCAAGCGTGACATTTTCGAAACGCTGGAGCAGCAGCGCCTCGGCCTCCGCAAAGGCATCATCGAGCACGGAGTTGACCGATTGCTCGACAAGACATTCCGGCGTCTCGTTGCGATTGCCGATGGCGAAGACGGCCGGTTCGCCAAGCGCCTCGTGCAGCTGGCGCAACGTGACGGTTTTCAGATCGGCCGCGATCGTCCAGCCGCCGGTATGCCCCTTGGCAGAGTTGACGATGCCAGCCTCGCGCAGCAATCCCATGGTGCGGCGCACGACGACGGGATTGGTGCGCATGCATTGCGCCAGGATTTCGGAGGTCAGCGGCCCATCCTGCTCGGCCATATGGAGCAAGGCGTGAAGAACGGAGGACAGTCGGCTATCGCGTTTCATGTAACTTCAAATATTACGATTCGACGTGACATTCAAGAGCGACGCCGCCTTGAATGGTATCCCTGCTGGCGGTGACGATGGCTTGACGCACTTAGGTCATTTGTCCTATTTGTTAGGACAAATGACCTAATCAATCACGAGAAAGCCCATGAGCGCCGCGCAAACACGTCAGCACATCGTCGAAGCGGCAGACCGGCTATTTTACGAACGGGGATTCGAGGCAACATCTTTTGCCGACATTGCCGCGGAGGTGAAACTCTCTCGCGGCAACTTCTACTACCATTTCAAGACAAAGGACGAGATTCTCGGCGCCGTCATTTCAGTCCGGCTGGAAAAGACGCGCGAGATGCTGAATGTCTGGGCCGCAGAAGGTCGCGAACCGGGAGAGCGCATCCGCAGCTTCATCCAAATGCTCATCATGAACCGCGCGAAGATCATGCTCTACGGCTGCCCGGTCGGCACACTCTGCAGTGAACTCGCAAAGCTCGACCACGTCGCGAAGGACGATGCGGGCAAGTTGTTCACATTATTCCGAGATTGGCTTGCGTCTCAATTTTCTGCACTGGGCCGAAAAAAAGACGCAGACAATCTCGCCATGCACATCCTGATGCGCAGCCAAGGTGTGGCGTCGCTGGCAACCGTCTTTCGGGATGAAGCCTTCATCCGGCGCGAGGTCGACGACATGACAGCCTGGCTTGAAGCGCAACGGCCCGCCAACTGAACCAGTGCGGATTCAACCGCTTTCGAAGGAGATACCATGTTTGTCGTAACGCTGAAATTTTCCGCCAACAAGGCTCAGGCCCCGCAGTTCATGGAAGGCCATAACGCATGGATCACGCGTGGATTCGATGATGGCGTTTTCCTCATGACCGGCAGCATTCAGCCGGGCGCCGGTGGCGCTGTTCTGGCACATAATGTGACACGGGCCGATCTACAGGCGCGCGTCGAGAGCAATCCTTTCGTGGCCGAAAACGTAGTGAGCGCGGATATTCTCGAGATCGCGCCAGGCCGTATCGACGAGCGCCTTGCCTTTTTGAAGGCTTGAACCACAACGCAGAATTAGTCCGCGAGTACCAGCCTAGAAAGCGGACCTGATCACCATCTCCGCGCCAAGCACCAGGAGGCAAACCAGAAACCAGCGGCGGAAAGTGGCGGGGCTGACGCGATTGCGGATAATCTGGCCGGTCCACATGCCGGCTAGTGCCGGAACGATCGCAAGAGTGGAGAGTGCGAGATTGTCGATGTGGAAAGCGCCGTGCCAGGCAAGCGCGCCGGCCAGCGCCACCGCGGAGACGGTGAAGGAAAGACCGAGCGCCTGGACCAGATCCTCCTTTTCCAGCCCGAGCGCCTGTAGATAGGGCACCGCTGGCACGACGAAGACGCCGGTCGCTCCGGTCAACAAGCCGGTAATCAATCCGATGATCGGTGACAGCAGCGGCTCCAACCGCGGCGACACGCGAAGCTGGCGGGCAAGAAGGGCGTGGCCAGCATAGGCGATAAGGGCCGCGCCTAGCGCCACCGTGGTCAGGCGGTTATCGTCGCCGGCAAGCATATGTGAGCCGGCGAAGGTTCCGATGGTCACGGCGACGACTAGGGGGAAGAAGCGGCGGGCAAGCGCGCCGCAGCTCGGGCTGGCCAGCAGCTGCCAGACATTGGTGACGAAGGACGGGACGATTAGCAGGCTGGCCGCCGTGAGCGGCGAGATCAGCGCACCCAAAACTCCCATCGCCACCGTCGGAAGCCCCATGCCGGTGACGCCCTTGACCGTGCCGGCGACGAAGAAGGTCACGAAGATCGCCGCGACAAGCCCTATCGAATGATCCATCATGCCTTTTCAGTAGCAGACGCAAAGGCGGGCGCAATGCGGATGATGCGAAGAAAGCCTTCGGCTGTTCCGAAGGCTGGATATGCGGTAACCTGCACTTCATGCGCTTCGATCTGACCGACCTTCGCCTCTTCCTCGCCGTCGTCGATGCCGGCAGCATCACGCATGGAGCCGCCGATGTTGGCCTTTCGCTGCCGGCTGCCAGCGAGAGGCTGCGTGAGATGGAGGCGAATGGCGGTGTGCAGCTTCTGGAGCGTGGCCGGCGTGGCATCCGTCCTACACCGGCCGGCGAAGCGCTGGCCCATCATGCCCGATTGATCCAGCGGCAACTGACACAGATGCGCGGCGAGCTTGGCGAACATGCAAGCGGCCTGCGCGCGACGATCCGGCTTCTTGCCAACACCGCCGCGATTGCCGAATACCTGCCGCCACGCCTTGCAGACTGGATGGCAAAACACCCGCAGACGGATATCGACCTCAAGGAACGCCAGAGCGTCGAGATTGCGCGCGCCGTGTCGGCAGGGCTTGCCGAGATCGGTATCCTCTCGAGCGCCGTCGATACGGCGGGCCTGATTTTGCGGCCCTTTGCGATCGACCGGCTGGTGGTGGTCATGCCTCGCGATCATGTGCTGGCGGCGGCAAAGCAGATCGCCTTCGCGGGAATCCTGCATGAGCATTTCATCGGGCTTGCCGGCGGAGCGCTGCAGGATCACATCGACGCACAGGCGGCCCGACTCGGCAGCCGATTGAAAATACGCGTGCGGATGCGGACGTTCGAAAGCATTTGCGAGATGGCGGGCCAGGGTATCGGTCTCGGCATCGTGCCGGAAACTGCGGCGCGGCGCTGCAGCCGATCCGCCAAAACTGCGATCGCTCGCTTCACCGACCCATGGGCGACGCGCCGGCTTTCGATCTGCGCCCGCTCGCTCGAAGAGCTTCCGTCACCGGCCCGCGATCTTTTCCAACATCTGGCAACGATATGACCCGGCCTGTTGAAAAGACGCGTTAGGATCGACTAGTCTCTCGCGAGGGCTGTCGAGAGGAGACGGCGCAATGGGAGGTGGGTATGGAATTTCACGACGATGAGCTTCACCGCTTCGAAGCCGAAGGGGCCACACCCTTGCCGCATACCGAGACGGAAGGCCATGTCGATCATGATGGCGCACGTATCTGGTATGCCTCCTATGGCAGCGGCGCTCCCATAATTCTCCTGCATGGCGGGCTCGGAAACAGCGGCAATTGGGGCTATCAGGTTCCGGCCCTGATCGATGCCGGCCATCAGGTTATCGTCATCGACAGCCGGGGCCATGGCCGCAGCACGCGAGACGAGCGGCCCTATACCTACGAACTCATGGCCTCTGACGTTCTCGCCGTCATGGACAGGCTGAAGATCGATAAGGCGGCCGTTGCCGGATGGAGCGACGGTGCCTGCATCGGCTTGGTGCTTGGAAAAACTCATCCGGAGCGCGTTGCCGGCGTCTTCTTCGTTGCCTGCAACATGGACCCGAGCGGCACGAAGGAATTCGTGGCGACACCGGTCATCGAGCGCTGCTTTTCCCGCCACACGAAGGATTATGCCGCCCTGTCGGCTACGCCGGACAAGTTCGATGCCTTCGTCGAGGCTGTCGGCCTGATGCAGCGGACGGAGCCGAACTATACCATTGCCGCTCTCGCCGAGATCGACGTGCCCGTCGCCATCGTGCAGAGCGAGCATGACGAGTTCATCAAGCATGAACATGCCGATCATCTCGCGCGGCACATTCCCGGTGCGCAGCTGATCCTTTTGCCCGGCGTCAGCCATTTCGCGCCGCTGCAGCGACCGGCGCAGTTCAACGCTGCCTTGCTCGGCTTTCTCGCAACGATCCCGGTCTGATACGAGATTCAGTTGCGCACGTCCGATTGTTGGAATAAATGATGACCATCATCTTATTCGAACTCCCGAGACCGAATCGCCGCTGACAGGCCCTTCCGCCCGGGGGAGCAGTTTTCGCTCCAGGCAGGAGAATTTTATGACAGCCATTTTGTTTTCGCCGCTTTCCATTGGCCCCTACGAACTTGCGCATCGCATCGTCATGGCCCCCCTCACCCGCATGCGCGCGAGCCAGCCGGGCAATGTGCCTTCGGCACTGAATGCCGAATATTATGCCCAACGCGCCAGCGAGGGCGGGCTCATCATTTCCGAAGGTTCGCAGGTTTCCCGTACCGGACAGGGTATGCCGGCGACGCCGGGCATCCACACCGCCGAACAGGTCGCCGGCTGGAAGGCGGTGACGGACGCGGTTCATTGCAAGGGCGGCAAGATCTTCCTGCAGCTCTGGCATGTCGGCCGCATCTCCCATTCCTCCCATCAGCCTGACGGTGCTCCACCGATTGCTCCTTCCGCCGTCGCCGCCAAAGGGCAGGCCTTTACGGCTACCTTCGAACGCGTGCCCTTCGAGACGCCGCAGGCGATTGACATCGACCTCATGCCGCTTTTGATCGACGTCTATGCCCAGGCGGCCGCCAATGCCAAGCAGGCGGGCTTCGACGGCGTCGAGATCCATGGTGCCAACGGCTATCTGATCGAGCAGTTCCTGCAGGCACGAACCAACCAGCGCACCGACCAATATGGCGGCTCGATCGAAAACCGCACGCGGCTGCTCCTCGAAGTGGTCGAGGCGGTATCCGATGTTTGGGGATCGGATCGCGTCGGCGTCCGCCTTTCGCCATTCGGCATCGCCAATGACAGCGGCGAGGACGATCCCTTGCGCCTTTATGGCCATGTCATCCGCGAGCTGGACCGGCTGAACCTCGCCTATCTGCATCTGATCGAGCCGCGCGCAAGCGGTGCCGGTCAGGCCGAAGTCGACCGCAAGAACGTGCCTTCGGCTGCGGAACTCTTCCGGCCCGCCTGGTCCGGCACACTGATCGCCGCCGGCAACTTCCGGCCGGATGCGGCCGAGGCCGCACTTGCCGCCGGCCATGCCGATGCCATCGCTTTCGGCCGTCTGTTCATCGCCAATCCGGATCTGCCGGAGCGCATTCGGCGGGGTGCGCCTCTCAATCCCTATCATCGCCCGACTTTCTACGGCGGCGGCGCCGAGGGCTATACCGATTATCCAACACTCGATGCCAGGGAGGCCGCCGAATGAGCACGCCAAGCGCCATCATCGTCGGAGTGGGTGCGGAACAGGGACTGGGTGCTGCGCTCTGCCGGCTTCTCGCGACCAGGGGCTACCATGTCGTCATCGCCGGCCGGACGGCGGCGAAGATCGATCGGGTGGCTGCTGCCATCCAGGCATCCGGCGGCAGCGCCGAAGCGATCGAAACCGATGCGACGGACGAAGCTGCGGTCATCCGGCTGTTCGAGCACGCCTTTACTGACCGGGACGATATCGCTCCGCCCGACCTGGTCGTCTTCAACGCGGGCATCAACCGCCAGATCGGCTTTCGCGATCTGACGGCCGCCCAATTCGAGGAATTCTGGCGCATCTGCTGCTTCGGCGGCTTCCTCGTGGGGCGCGAGGCGGCGCGTCATCTGGCGCCGATCGGCCGCGGCACGGTGATCTTCACCGGCGCTTCTGCGAGCCTGCGGGGCAAGGCGGGCTTTGCGCAATTCGCCGCCGCCAAGGCGGGTCTTCGCATGATCAGCCAGAGCATGGCACGCGAATTCGGTCCGCTCGGCCTGCATGTCGCCCATACCATCATCGATGGCGGCATAGATGGGGAGCGGCTGCGTTCGCGCCGGCCGGATGTGGATGCCGACGGGTTGCTGAACATCGATGCCATTGCCGAGAGTTATTGGCACATTCATCGCCAGCATCCTTCGGCCTGGACGCAGGAGCTCGATCTGCGCCCCTACAAGGAAAATTTCTGAAGCTGTCACAGAGCATTGGAGCGCGGCATTGTTTTAGCAATTCCGCGACAAGGCCTTGGCGAGAGCGAGGAGCTTCGGGTCTTCAAACCCTGTGCGATGTCTGACGTCGATTTCGCTCTCGCTGTCTGAGGTCACGCTCGGTATCGTGAAAGACCACGCCGATGGGCGCTTCCTACGGCGGAAAAGGCCCGCCAACCGGCGAAGCACGCTCTGCCTGCCGGCCCTGCCCTCATGTTCAGATGGCGGATCGACGGCATTCGGATTGCAGGGATCACCCCATCGATCCTCATAGAGATCCTTGAAGAGATAATTGGTCAGCATCGGCTCACCTTTCATTTTTTGAATCGATTCAATACCAGGCCGTATCCTTTTCTTGAATCGGTTCAATCGTACGCCTTAAAAGCCCGTTGTCAAGCAGAATTGAACCGATACAACTTTATTGCTAATATCCTCCGAAAACACATGGAGGATTTCATTGGCCAAGGGCACCATCAGGCTCGCGGATGTCGCGAAGGCGGCAGGCGTATCGCAGGGGACCGCCTCCAATGTTTTCAACCGGCCCGAAGTGGTGCGCGAGGAAGTGCGAGAGCATGTACTCGAGACAGCCAAGCGGCTCGGCTATGCCGGGCCGAGCCTGACGGGCCGGCTGCTGCGGGCAGGAAAAGTCAATGCGATCGGCATCGCCGCCGTCGAGCCCTTGGCTTATTTTTTCAATGACCCCTGGGCCAGGGCTCTGCTGGCCGCCGTTTCCAAGGTGTGCGATGCCAGCGGCACCGGTTTGGCCTTGGTTTCGGCCAAGGACCGGCAGACGGTGGACTGGAATATCAAAAGCGCGTTGGTGGACGGCTTCATCCTGCTCTGCGTGGAAGGCGGCGAAAAACTGGTGCAGTTGACACGCGAGCGGCAATTGCCCTTCATCGCCCTCGCCTTGAATGACGAGGACCCGTCGATCCCCGCAATCAGCGTCGACAACGTCGGAGGCGCGGCCGTTGCGGCGCGGCATCTGGCGGAATTGGGCCACAGGCGTTTCGGCGTGCTCGCCACAGAACTGTCGGATGACCATGTCGGGCCGGTCGGCATCGCCGGGATCGAACGGGCGATCTATTCCACCTCCCGCAGTCGCGCGCTCGGTTACTGGCAGGCGCTCGAAGCCTTCGGCATTCGGCGCGAGGACCTGCCGATCTATGAGACGCTCAACGACAAACCGAGCGTCGAAGCCGGGCTGAACTACCTGTTTTCCGCGCCCGTGCCGCCGACGGCGATCCTTGCCATGTCCGACAATATCGCGCTTCTGGCGATCAACTGGCTGCGGGCGCGAGGTCTCTCCGTACCGCAAGACGTTTCCGTCATCGGCTTCGATGGCGTGCCGGAAGGCGGCATGGTGGAACCCGGTCTGACGACGATGGCCCAGCCCTTTGCCGAGATCGCAGAACGTGCAGTGCAGGCCGTCCTCCACGAGGCCCTGCCGACCGAGCGCGAGATGATCGGCGTTAGTCTGATCGTACGCGGCAGCACGGCGGCGCCGAAGCACTAGGTTCGCCACCTGCAAAGCCCGAGGGATTCATGGCGGCGTTAGCATTCCGGAGCAATCGCATGTGAAATGAGGTCGTTGCTGCGTCCCCTTTCTCCCCGAGGGGAGAAGGAACTTGCAGTGCCGACGTGCCTCGTATGAAATTGCTCCGCTTAGATACCAAGCGTTAACTCGCCTGCTGCGCGCCATCCACGTTTGCCGCCCGCATCTCGATAAGCTGCCGGGCAGCGGCCGCCGCCGCATCCTTGTCGCTTGCCACCTGTACGGTCGGGAAGGCGAACTGGATGCCGTTTTCGTCGAAGGACTGCTTGATCAGGGCCAGCGCGCTGCGGCGGATGACCGAGAGCTCGTTCGGCTTGGCGGTGATCGCCAGCCTGATTTCGATCGCGAAATCGCCGAACTGCTCGACGCCCTTCATCTTCAGCGTCTGGATAATGTTCGGCTTCAGGTCCTCGTCTTCGAGCAGGCGCTGGCCGATATCCTTGACGATGCGCTTCAGCCTTACGAGATCGGTATCGTAGGTGACCTTGACGATGATCTTGTCGATCGCCCAGTCGCGATTCATGTTGTTGACCGCGCCAAGAGAGCCGAAGGGGATCGTTGCCAGCGGGCCGCGTTGGTGGCGCAGCTTGACCGAGCGCAGGCTGAAGGATTCGACGACGCCCTTGTAGTGGCCGCTTTCGATATATTCGCCGATACGGAAGGCATCGTCCCAGAGATAGAAGACACCGCTGATGACGTCCTTGACGATGGTCTGCGCACCGAAGCCGACCGCGACGCCGACAACACCGGCACCGGCGATCAGCGGCCCTATCTGAACACCAAGGCCCGACAACACCATCATGACGGCGATAATGCCAATGACGACGGCAAGGATATTGCGGAAGATCGGCAGCAGCGTCTGCAGCCGGGCGCGGCTCGCCCTTATCTCGTCGGATTCACCGGCGGCGGGCAGAGCTTCCATTACCTTGCCGTCGATATAGGTTTTTGCGAGCTGCCAGACGAGATCGGCGACCAGGAGGATGACAATGCCGCCCAGGATGCCCCTGGCGATACGGCCAACGACCGATTCGCTGCCGGCCATCATCGCATGGGCCTCGACTCCAAGCATCTTGCCGAGCCACAAAGCCGCGAAAGTGATGATCAACGCACGCACGCCACGGTCGAGCAGCACGGCCGCGATCTTGCCGGTACCGAAAACGCCGTCGGCCGCATCATGCAGAGCCTCGATTGCCTTTGTCGATACCGAGAGGACGCGCGGCAGCAGGATCGCATAGATGCCGATCCACAGAAGACCGTCGAAACCGGCCACCCAGAGGCACCAGAGCGCCACGAAGAAAATCGTTAGCAGCCAGGAAACCGCCTTCGCTCCATGTCTTTCCGGCGCAAGCGGCCTCGACCACACGGCAGCCGTGGCGATCAGAAACAGACCGATCCCGAGCGTGTAGCCGATGAGGTCGCGCGCGCCTGCGGAAAAATCCAGCGACGTGACGGCCTGTATGATCGCCCAGCCGCAGGCAAAATAGATGGCAAACAGCGTGCATCGCCGATACCAGTAGGATGCGACGCGCCGCCGTTCGGCGATGCGGACCGAGCCGCCGTCCTCGTCCAGAACATCACCGGTGCGACGCATGGCGATCAATTCCATGACAAGCTTGCCGATGGAGATCGCCAGCCTGATCGAGACCATGGCGATGACGCAGGCGATGGCGAAATTTTCAATGACCGGCGGCCAGTCGAAGGCAAGAAGCGGAACGAGCGTCACCAAGCCATGGATGATCGCGGGTACGACGCCGCCCAGGAACTGGAAGCGCGCCGCCTGCAACTCTGTCTCGGTACCATCGGCATTCCCGGTACGCTGTACATGCCTGGTGTTGATGAAGTGCGAAACCGCGAGTTCGGCGACAAGCCCCAGGAAGAACAGGAGAGCAATCTGAATGATGATGCGCACGAGGCCGACCGACTTGCCCTCGCCCTCCAGCTTTTCTGATGCCGCCATGACCTCGTAGGGCAGCGTCATCGCCGCGCCGGAGACCAGCTCGAGGTGATGCCGCGTGTGGCCGAGCATGCCCGATAGAACAGACATTTGATTGCCGTCGGCCGGAGCCGGATCGCCGGCGGTCGCAGATTTATCGCCAGCGGACGCGGGCTGACTGTTGAGTTGCGTGGAAAGCCATTGCCTGACATCAGGCTCGTTCAGCAGCTGAATCAGCTCGCGAATTTTGTCGGGCGGCGGAGTTGCCGGCTGCGGTACGGCCGCATTCTGCGCGAAGACCGCTACAGGCACGGCCAGTACAAAAAGACAAAAGAGCAGGCCGCCGATCGTCCACCTGCAGCCCCCGACATTCCTCATTTGCGCTGCCCTTCCCGCCATGGGACCATCCGGCCCGATCCGGCAGACTATACGTGTTTTTGACGCGGGCAAGCAGGCACTTGCAGCACCCAATCTCCATCTGTCGCCATTGCCGCGCAGAGGTAGCCGCGCTAGGTTCCGCAACAATACCGTTCAGTGCTCGGGGATGCGCGTGTTCGATTTCCTGAAATGGCTCTTCGGCAGAGGCGGCAAGCGCGCGGAGATGCGTTCCGGCCAAGCCTTCCCGATACAAGAGCCCGAGAGCACGGCCGGCGCCAAAACTCTCGATCTCAATATCCCCGATGAAGCGCTGCGAGACGAAGCAAGCTTTGCGGCCTATCTGCAGGAACGGCTGCCGTTCTTCGGCGACCTGATCCGCGTCGATTACGATCCTGCCGCCGGCAGCCTGACGCTGCACAGCCGCAACGGCGACACGATAACGAAATTCCTGAACAATGCGCTGCTGGCGCTGCGCGAAAAGCGCGGGCCGCTGCGCGCGCAGGCGCTGCTCAACTATCTCAACATTACGGAAGCCATAGTTGACAAGTGTGAACTCGGCAAGGTCCTGCCGATCCTGAAGGCGCGCGATTTCATCGGTGTGGCTCGAAAGCAGATGATGCAGGCCGCCAAGGACGAGCCCAATCCACCGCAATTCGTCTATCTCGACGAGGCGGAAAACCTGATCAAGCTCTTCGTCGTCAACGGCGAGACCACCGTCAGCTACGTTATGGCCGAAGCGCTCGACGACTGGGGCATCGATGCCATGGAACTTGCCGAGATGGCGCAGGCCAACCTGCAGAAATTTCTCGCCAAGACCGGCGTCCAGATCGCCAAACGCAACCGGTTTCAATATGTCGAGGTGGACGGCCAGTTCGAATCCAGCATCGCCTTCCTGCCGAATTTCTGGGCGCAGGTGCAGGAGCAATCCGGCGGTGCCGCGCCGATCGCCGCCTTCCTGTCACGCGACAAGGTATTCTTCACGCATGAGAACGACAAGGAAGGCCTGCAGCTTCTGGAGCTGATCAGCACCGATCTCAGCGATGTGCCCTACGTTATTTCGCCGGATCAATATCGCTGGGAAAATGGCAGGTGGACTCTGTTTCGGCGCGTCACGCGGATGGAAGCGGCCATTCGCCACTAGAGCCGGATGATTTTAGGTCGGATCGACCTAAAATCTGAATCCGCTCTAGAATCAAGGAAGTAGAGCGTGATGTCATCCGAAAACCGCCTACACTTTTCGGCATCACGCTCTAAGAACTTTAAGCATTCCGGACGGGAAACCGCTTTAAACGAGCACTTCCTGATCAACGCGATCCTCTGCGCCGAAGAACTTCAGATAGCGTTCGACTTCCGCAGGATCGCCCGTTGCTTTCTGGGGATTGTCCGAGAGCTTGACGGCCGGGCGGCCGTTTGCCTCGATGACCTTGCAGACGATCGAGATGGGGTTGAGGCCCCTGAGCTCCGTCGGGGCGCAGCCGGCGAAATCATTGGTCAGATTGGTGCCCCAGCCGAAGCTCATGCGCACACGGCCATCAAAGTGCTTGTAAGTGTCGATGATGGCATCGACATCGAGCCCATCGGAGAAGATCAGCAGCTTCTGGCGCGGATCGCGGCCCATCTTCTTCCACCAGTCGATGATCTTCTCGCCGCCTTCGATGGGCGGGGCGCTGTCGGGGCGGAAGCCGGTCCAGTCGGCCACCCATTCCGGCGCGTTGCGCAGGAAGGAAGCCGTGCCGAAGGCATCGGGCAGCACCACGAGCAGGTTACCGCCATAGAGGCGGTTCCAGTCGCGCAGGACCTTGTAGGGCGCCTTGCCGAGTTCTTCATCGTTTTTCGCAAGCGCTGCGGCGACCATCGGCAGCTCATGGGCATTGGTGCCGACCGCTTCGAGATCGGAATCCATGGCGAGCAGCACGTTGCTCGTGCCGGTGAAGGCGTGGGGTACGCCTTCCTTCAGCGCTTCGACGCACCAGCGCTGCCAGAGAAAGCTGTGGCGCCGGCGGGTGCCGAAATCGGAAATGCGCAAGTCCGGCAGCTCGCGAAGCCGCTCTACCTTTTCCCACATCTTGGCCTTGGCGCGGGCATAGAGCACATCGAGAGTGAAGGGGCCGAGTGCCCTGAGCGCGGAGCGCGAACGAAGCTCGTTGATGATAGCGAGCGCCGGAATCTCCCACATCGTCGTTTCCTTCCATGAGCCATGGAAGTCGAGAATATATTGGCCGTCGCGCTTCGAGAGTTCGTATTCCGGCAACTGGAAATTCGACAGCCAGGCGAGGAATTCCGGCTCGAAGATCTGGGCGCGGCCGTAGAACGTGTTACCCGCAAGCCAGATCATCTCCTTCTTGGAGAGCCTCAGCGTGCGGGCGTGATCGAGCTGCTCGCGCAACTCCTTCTCGTCGATCACTTCGGCGAGGCGCACGCTCTTGGTGCGATTGATGAGCGAGAAGGTGGCGTCGACGTCGGGGTAGAGCTTCCAGATCATCTGGAGCATCAGAAGCTTATAGAAATCCGTATCGATCAGACTGCGGACGATCGGATCGAGCTTCCAGGTATGGTTATAGACGCGGGTGGCGATATCCGTCTTGGTCATGTCGTTCCTGCCCCGTCTCCTGCCCTGCGGACGTCATGCTTGTCGCCGGCGGTGTGCCGGCACGAGAGCGGTTCAGCTCTTCACGGAATCTCTGAGCCGCTCTATCTCTTTGCTTTCACGCAATTCCGGACGGAAAACCGCTGCGCCCATTTTCTGGAATTGCTCCAGCGCCCTGTTATCAAAAAATGTTGAGCGAAAGTCCAGTCGCTGAAAGAAAATTGATACCAGAGCAAATTTGCTGCACGAGACTGCGGGGCTCTCGCATTTGAAATGAGATGGTTGCCATATCCCCTTCTCCCCGAGGGGGGAAGGAATGTACAGCGCCCTCTTCGTAAGACTTAGTAACCTCGGCCGCGATCCACCAGATGCTGCAGCGGCTCGCCGCGCTCGAAGCGGGCGATCTGCTCCTCGACATGGCGCATCAACGCCTTTTCTTCAGACACGGCGGAATCATGCGGCGTGATGATGACATTTTCCAGGTCCCAAAGCGGATCGTCCGCCGCCAGAGGCTCGACGGCAAAGACATCGAGCGAGGCGCCGCCGAGAATGCCGCTGCGGATTGCCGAGGCGATATCGGCCTGCACTTGGCTCCTGCCGCGGCCGGCATTGATGAAGACCGGCTTGCCAAGGCGACCATTGCGGCGGAGCCTGGAAAAGAGCGAGGCGTTGTAGACCCCCGTCGTTTCCGGCGTCAGCGGCAGGAGGCCGACGAGAATATCGGTTCGGGCCAGGAACGCATCGAGCCCGGAGGCATCGAAGGTTTCCATGCCGTCGATCTCTTTCTTGCCACGGGACCACCCGATGACGTCGAAGCCCATCACCTTCAGCTTGGCAGCGGCATCGCAGCCAAGCACGCCGAGCCCCATAATGCCGACGGTGACTTCGGCGGCCTCTGGACCACTTTGCGGTGCCCAGACATGCTGGCGCTGGTTCCTGAAATGCCCCTGCACATCGCGCAGATGCATCAGGCACTGCATCACGACCCATTCGCTCATGCGCACGGTGAGGCTGCGATCGACGAAGCGGACCATCGGAATATCGGGCAGGCCGGCAATGGACATCATCGAATCGACTCCGGCACCGCCCGAGAAGATCACCTTGAGATTGGGTGCCCGTTCGAAAAGATCGGCATCCGGCTTCCACAGAAGCGCGTAGTCGACATGCGAGAGATCCGCGCTTTTATTGGCAGGATCGGCCAGATTGATGCTGCCGCGATCGGCAAAGGCCGTTTCGAGCGCCTTGGCAACGGTGGCAGGATCGAATTTGAGATCGACGAGAACGGGGCTCTTGGCCGGCATGGTGGTGGTCTCTATTGCTGGATGGCGGCGTTCGGCACCGCCTCGATGTTGAACGCGGCGGCAAGGAGCGCCTTGGTGTAATCCTCTTTCGGCGCCCGGAAGATATCGGCGGACGCGCCCTGCTCGACCACCTTGCCGAAGCGCATGACGATCAGCTCGTTGGCGAGCGCCTTCACCACCTTCAGATCGTGGCTGATGAAGAGATAGGCAAGATCGTGCTTCCGCTGCAGATCTCGCAGGAGATCGACCACCTGCGCCTGCACGCTCATGTCGAGCGCCGAAGTGGGCTCGTCGAGCATGACGAAACGCGGCTTCAGCACCATGGCACGGGCAATGGCGATGCGCTGGCGCTGGCCGCCCGAGAATTCATGCGGGAAGCGCCAACGGGTGGAGGGATCGAGGCCGACCTCCTCCAGCGCCCAGCAGACGCGCTTGTCGCGCTCATCGGCCGAAAGCGAACGCTCATGCACCTTGAGCCCCTCGGCGATGATTTCGCCTACCGACATGCGTGGGCTGAGTGATCCGTAGGGGTCCTGGAAGACCACTTGCAGCTGATTGCGCAGCGGCCGCATTTCGCGGAACGAATAGCCGGCTATATCCTTGCCGACAAAGGCGATGCGGCCCTTGGAGGAAATAAGCCGGGCCAGCGCGAGACCAAGCGTGGTCTTGCCCGAGCCGGACTCGCCGACGACACCGAGCGTCTGGCCGGCCCTGAGCTTCAGATCGATGCCATCGACCGCCTTCACATGATCGACGATCTTGCGCATGAAGCCAGCCTTGATCGGGAACCAGACGCGAATGTCGCTGCCTTCCATGACCACGGGCTTGTTCGCATCGCTTGCCGGCGGCTCGCCGCGCGGCTCGGCTGCCAGCAGATGGCGGGTATAGTCATGCTGCGGCCGGGTGAAGACATCTTCCACAGTACCGGTCTCGACGATCTTGCCCTTGGTCATCACGCAGACACGGTCGGCGAACTTGCGGACGATGCCGAGGTCGTG
>NZ_JAUQTZ010000140.1:0-16053 GCF_059803845.1 Rhizobium sp. UFLA01-1127
GCAGCGGGCGAAGCGTGAGCGTCATTCTGGCCGAATACGGCATACCCGACTATATCCGCCTGCGCACGGATATCATCGTCCGCCTGCCGACAAGCGAGGAGGCGAAGCAGCTCTGCCAGTCCATGTCCCAGCCTGTCGTTGTGCTGAGAAAGGTGGACGTCGATCTCAAGGGCACGCCGATCTCCTATGCGGAATCGGTCTGGCCAGGTGAACGCGTGCAGTTCTCGATCGACAATACCAGCCAGCTTCTGGACGTGCTTGCGCGCGGCGAAGCCGGCTGAACGGATCGTTTCCGCACGATTGTACCCCTGACGCGCCGAATGACCTGCCCGTTGCGACATGCTAATATGTGGTCCGACAGACGCGCAGGGGGATGGCGATGTTGGAAACGGACAAGGTATTTTCCGGCTCGATTCCGGAAAATTACGACCGGCACATGGTGCCGCTGATTTTCGAACCTTATGCCGCAGATATTGCAAGACGAGCCGCGTCTCTTACGCCGAGCGCCGTCTTGGAGATTGCGGCGGGCACCGGCGTTGTCACGCGCACGCTGACGCCAAAGCTATCTCCCGCCGCAAGCTACGTCGTCACCGACCTCAATCAGCCGATGCTCGACTACGCGGCTTCGCGGCAGCCTCCGGACAGTCGCCTGGCATGGCGCCAAGCGGATGCCATGGCGCTGCCGTTTGAAAATGCGGCTTTCGATCTCGTTCTTTGCCAATTCGGCGCCATGTTCTTTCCCGATCGCATCTCGGCCTATCGCGAAGCAAAGCGCGTTCTGAAGCCCGGCGGGCATTTCCTGTTCAACGTATGGGATCGTATCGAGGAGAATATCTTCGCCGATGATGTGACGAAGGCTCTGGCCAGGTTTTTTCCAAACGATCCGCCGCGCTTTCTGGCGCGTACGCCGCATGGCTATCACGATGTGAGCCAGATCAGCAGCGATCTAGAGAATGCCGGTTTCTCCGATGTCGAAATCGAGACGCGGGCCGAACAGAGCCGGGCACCCTCGCCGCGCCTTCCGGCCGTTGCCTATTGTCAGGGAACCCTTCTTCGCAATGAAATCGAGGCCAGGGAAGCGGGGACGCTGCAGGCTGCAACGGACTATGCGGCCGCCGCACTTGCAGAGAGACACGGCAGCGGTGAGGTTGCGGCTAAAATTCAGGCGCATGTCATCTTGGCTGCAGCCTGAGGCGCGTCGCGATCTTTCAGCTTCGCTTCTTGTGCCTCCCGGGTTTCTGACTTCATGCATGTCGTTTTCGCAAAGCCGCACTTTGCGCGCCATGCTTCATGTGTCCGAAGTTTAACTGAAGAATAACCATGATTTGAAGCAAGCCCACTGATTCATGCGCGCGGCGACGAGTTGTTATATCGTCCAAGATACCAAATGGAGATCCGAGGTAATATTGACTGAGATTTCTGGTGAAGTTTTATCGGGAAATACTTGAGGGTGGGGGTGCGGGCAGCGATGCCGGCAAATCCCCCCGTATGCTTCTGAATCTTCAAGTTCTGCGCGCGCTGGCAGCCTTGTCCGTCGTTGTTGCCCATGCTTTGCACGAGACCGGGTTCCTTGCCGCAGCGACGGGACGGGCGGCGGTCGATGGCTCCGCGTGGAATCTCGGTTTCGGCGTCGACATATTCTTCGTCCTCTCCGGTTTCATCATGACCCACACGGCCGCTTGCGAATTCGGCAAAAGCGGCGCTCCGCTGCGCTTCTTCCTGCGGCGCTGCGCCCGCGTCATCCCGCTCTACTGGCTGTTGACCAGCATCATGCTGCTCGGCGCGCTTGCGGCTCCCTCGCTGCTTGCCGTTCCCATCGGAACCGTATCCCATATCCTCGCATCCTATTTTTTCATTCCGTCCGGACGTGGCGTCGATGAGGTCAGGCCGGTGCTTGCACTGGGATGGACCCTGAACTACGAGATGCTGTTCTATGTGTTCTTCTCTTTAGCACTCCTGCTGCCGATAAGGCTCGGTATCGTCTGGCTGTCGGTGCTGATGGTCGGGATGGCGCTCGTCGGAAATCTCGTCGATCCGAGCCATGTCCAGATAGCTTTCTGGACAAGCCCCATCATTCTGGAGTTCCTGTTCGGCGTCCATGTCGCGTTGATCTTTCGCAGCGGCGTGAGGATCGGTGTGGGAGCGGCGCTTGGGTTCGTAGCCATTGGCCTTCTCGGCTTCGTGCGTGTCTCTGCTCCCTGGGACGATGCGGCCTTGCCGCAATTCCTGCGGAGCGGCCTGCCCGCGGCCCTGTTCGTTCTTGCAGCCGCAATCGGTCCTGTCTTGCCTCACAGGAAGATTGTCTTATGGGGTGTTGCCTTGGGAGATGCCTCCTATAGCCTCTATCTGGCCCATCCCTTCATCCTGCGGCCGATGCGGGCCATCTGGACGAAGGTGATCGGCGGGGCTCTTCCTCTTGGCTTGTTCACCCTCTTCTCGACGCTTGCTGCCGCCCTGTTTGCTCTGGCGCTTTTTCAAGGCGTCGAGAGACCGCTTACGAGCCGGGTTCAGAGCATCGTGCTTCGTTCCAGGCGGCATAAGCGGATATCGACCGGCACCCTTCCGGCGGCCGAGACCGAAAGCGTCTGAACCAAACAGGATGCGTGCTTCCTCAGGCCTCCAAGGATCGGCGGCCACAGGGGCATGACTGCAGGGCCGTTCAATCGGCCCATTCCGGATCGGTCGTGAAAGCGATCGTCAGCCAACGGTCCGGACCTTCGTCGCCGATCGCTTCACCGATTTCGTCGCGGATATGGTCCCATTCCTCCAGCTTCCTTGCCGGCCCGTTCGGCGGCACGATGAAGTAGAGTTCGACCTGCTTGCCGCGCCCGACACGGGCGACATAGGAGCGGTAGGACAGAAAGGCGTAGCGCCGGACGATCTCGCTTGCCACCTGGTCGACATGGTCTCTGAGATCGGAAGGCGTCACGAGCAGGATATCGGCAAAGGCCTGCTTGATCGTTCCGATCGGCATTGGAATGACGATGACGCAGACCAGAGCGAGAGCAACCGGATCGACATAGGGCGACATCCATTGCAGGCTTGTTGCCTGAATGAAAAAGCCGAATACGAAGGCGGCGAGCAATGCGCCGCTCAGGCTGCCTGTCATCACCCAGGCCTTGGCGTCCAGGGCGATGAAATTGGATCTGATGGTCTTATTCGCCCGTGTGGCATAGGCGGCCATCACAAAAGCAATGATCATGGTCAGCGCCGCATAGATGATGGCTTGATCGAAGGAGAGATGCCTGCCGCCGGCCATGATGCTGCCGATGGCGTTGAGCAGGGCATAGATCGCGGCCCCCGTCAAAAGGATGCCGTTGAGGCCAAGCACCATGGGTTCGAGATGCCAGAAGCCCATGGTGAAATGCTTGGCGAACTTGCCGGCCGATGTGGTGTTCGTTGCTGAAGACACGATCAGATTGGAAACGATCAGCGCAACGATCGTCATGGTCGCATCCGTGAGCGCGTACACGCCGTCGAAGACGATCGCGTAAGAGCCGGAGAGAAGACCGAAAACGATACCGGCGGCTGCCAGAACGAAGGTCACGACAATGGAAACACGCAGGACGCTTTGTTCGGTTGTCACTTTCCAGTCTCCGGATGGATGTGCGGTATCCGCTTCGGACAATTTCGAAGCTGCGGCGGACTCTTATCGTGTCATTTCACCCGAGCCAATCCGGAAGAACTATGCGTGATACGTCTCGTTCCTATTTGTCGCTATGCCCCTGCCGTCTGAATTCGGTCGGCGTGACGCCAACCAGCTTCTTGAAGTCGCGGGCAAAGTGAAACGGATCGGGATAGCCGCATCTGGCGGCTATCCTGCCGATCTGCTCATCCGTTACCACCAGCAGCGGTTTTGCGGCATTGATGCGCTCGTGGCGAAGCCAGTCGACCGGCGTCGTTCCCATTCTTTGGCGGAAACGCCGAAACAATTGCGCCTGGCTCAGATTGGCGGCCGCGGCGAATTCGCCGACCGTCCATGGATATGTCAGGTCGGCACGGACCGTGTCCATGAGCCGCTGCAGTCGTTGAACCGTTCCGCCGCCGCTACCGCCGTCCGCACGTTCGGACACCAATGAGGAGATCAATTGTGCAAGCAAAGCAAAACAGCGGCTGTCGGCAAGGAAGCCGTTGCCTTCCATTTCATCGAGAATGCCGGTGAACAGCGCCTCCAGATTGGCGGGGTTTGTCATTTCGAAGACCGGATTCGCAATCACGCCGAGGCTGTCAAACAGCGTGTCGAGCCCATATCCGACGAATCCCAGCCACAGATAGGACCAATGCGGGTGACGCGGCTCGCAGCGATGCGAATACAGCATCGAGGAATCCAGCCATGCCATCGTCCCCTTACGCAGAAAGCTCGAGACGCCATTGACCTCAAGCAGACCCTTGCCGCTGAGAGTAAAGATCAGGGTATGCTGGTTGAAACGGTGGGCGATCGGCATTTCTTCAGGCGTACAGAGCCGGCGGCCGGCGGCGAGAAGCGAGTAGGGGAAGGCACGGGACAACCGGCCCGGAGTCTGAAAGAAGACGTCGTCGAGGGGATGGATTTCTGCTGAAGTCGCTTCGTCGGTCATGGCAGGCCGACCCTAACGGAGAATGAGAGTTTTATCCATATGGCTGCGGTTCGCATCCATGTCCATTCGCCGTTCGACGGGGTAATCTGCGGCCGATGAAGCAGAATGGACGAGGTCCTGACCATGGCGCCCGCAAACCCAGCATTCGATCCGCTCTCGCAAGCGTTTGCGGACGATCCCTATGCGGCTTACCGCGAACTGCGCGCCAGCCCGGGTCCGGTCTATTACGAGCATTTCGACATATGGCTGCTGTCGCGCTATCAGGATGTCGCTGCCGCGGCCGCCGACAAGACGCTCGTGCGCTCCCTCGAATTCTTTCTTTCTCCGGAGGAGATAGAGGAACAGAAGGTTCGGCAGAACTGGCACGACATGCCGAACCACTCGCGTTTCGTGCAATTCAGCCTTCTGGATTCGGATGGAGAAACCCATGATCGGCTGCGCCGCAAGGTCTTTCGTGAATTCACGCCCGCACTCGTCGCGCGCCAGCGCGGCATGATACAGGATTTCGTCGATCGCCTGGTCGACCGCCTTCTTCAAGCGGGCAGGATCGATTTTGTCGAAGACCTTGCCTCGCAGGTTCCCGGCCACATCATCGGCTCGGTTCTGGGCGTGCCGGAAGAATATGCCGGGCAGCTGCGCAAGTGGTCGGAAGAGGTCGTGCAATATTTCGACGTCGATCGCAGCGCGGAGCGCAAGGCGATCGCCGAGCGTGCAACGACGGAGTTCTACGAGCTGCTCAAGGAGCTGATTGCCGATCGCATGCGTATTCCGCGCGACGATCTTCTCTGTCGGCTGACCGAAGCGCATGTCGCCGGTGAGTTGACCGAAGACGAGCTCGTTTCCACTTGCATGCTGATCCTGATGGCGGGACACGGCTCGACGATTGACGTGCTGGGCAGCGGCATGCATGCGCTGATGCGATATCCCGACGCGCTGGCCAAGCTCAGGAATGCTCCGGCTGTGATGTCGACCGCTATCCAGGAAATGTTCCGCTACGAGTCGCCGCTGCCTTTCTTTCATCGCTACCTGACGGAAGAGAAGACGATTGCCGGCCAGCGCCTGCCGAGGGGCACGAAGATCGGCCTGCTCTATGGCGCCGCCAATCGCGATCCCGAGCAGTTCGAAGCACCGGATGAGTTCAATGTCGAGCGGACCCCCAATCGCCATCTGGCCTTCGGCGGCGGCGCACATTTCTGTCTTGGCAATCATCTGGCGCGTCTGGACATGGAGATCATTTTCTCGACGCTGCTGAACCGCACCCGTTCCATCGAATTGCTGGATGAACGCCCCGCCTATAAGCGCGGGCTTTCAGTGCGTGGCCCGAAACGTCTCGACATCAGCCTCGTTGCCGCTTGAGCGGATTTACCGAAAGTATGGAGAGTGCAATGTGTGAAATCGTGTTCATCGATTCCGGCGGTCGCGAAACGCGCGTTAAGGCACAGGATGGTGAGACCTTGATGGCCGTCGCCGTCAGGAGCGGCGTCGATGGCATCGTGGCGCAATGCGGCGGCGCCTTGGCCTGCGGCACCTGTCACTGCTATATCGAGCAGCCGCATCTCGGCCTGCTGCCGCCGCCTTCCGAAGAGGAAGCGACGATGATCGAATTCGTGATGGAGCCGGCACCGAACAGCCGCCTCAGCTGCCAGATCCTTGCAAGCAGCGTCGTCGATGGCATGCGCGTCGTCGTGCCGGACAGCCAGCAATAAGAGCGGGCATCGAATGGAGACCTGAAGATTCGAACCTGTCGAAAGCTCGGCAAAGACGCCTGCACGTTTATGGAGCTATTCTCTCAGTGTTGCAATCCATGCTGATCATTGCGGCAGACGCGCATCGCGGCGCACGGAATGCTGGATACCTGCGGGATTGGTGGCAATGAGGCGGCGTATGGTTGTCGGAACCAGGCCGAAGCGGTCGAGCCCGGCCTGCGTCGAAGGCGCCCAGCGAAATTCGAGGTCGGCGCTACCGTCCCTTATGCGATGCACGATTTCCGTTTCGTGAAATGGTGGTGGTTGCAGCAGTTCCGCCTCATAATAGAAGCCGACTTCGTGAACGCGTCGGCCGGCAAATTCGAAAAAATTCTCGATGATGAAGCGCAAGGGGCCGACAGTTGCCTTGCAGCCGATTTCCTCTTCGATCTCGCGGGCGAGAGTTTCGGCGCCCGCCTCATGAAACTCGACCCGGCCACCGGGCAAAGACCAGAAGGTGTCTGCAAGCGCACGGTGAATGAGGATATGATCGCCATGGCGGATCAATGCGCCTGCGCGCAGTTGAAAGCGGGAATTTTCGGAATCCATGACGATCATGGTTCTTGTGGTTTGTACCATGGCCGGCCTCCGATTGCGCGATGAGGTGGAAATTATTTGTCAGCATCGACTTCTGGTTACAAGATGTAGTGAAGCGGTTTAAAGATTGTTTTCTCTTGGTTCATTTTCCCAATCGAGCGGGCCTTGGCGATGCGTTTCGTGAATCCGATCCCTTTTGTCTCCGATATCGAGCGCTCGAAGACATTTTACCGTGACCTGTTGGGCCTGAAGATCCTCAATGACTTCGGCAGTTTCGTATTGTTTGAGACCGGCTTTTCGATTCACGAAGGAAAATCGCTGGAGCAAACGATCTGGAAGCATGGATTTGAAAATTCCGAGCCATATGGGCGTCGAAACATCCTTCTCTATTTCGAACATGAGGATGTGGATGCAGCGTTTGAAGCCATCGCACCGCATGCAGACCTCATCCATCCCGTTGAAAGGCAGGAATGGGGCCAGAGGGTCTTCCGCTTTTATGATCCTGACGGTCATGCGGTGGAGATCGGCGAGCCCCAGTGAAACGGAAGCAATCAGCCTCTCAAGGCGTCGAATATCGCCGATGCCACGACGACCTCCGTTCCTGCCAGGCCGACCGAACAGAAAAGAGTCGTATCAATCGGCGATATCCGGCCCGCAGCGTTGCTTGCAACGATATCGGCAAGCTCCTTTATGCGATGTTCGTGACGTGATCCCGCCAGGAAAAAGGGCGAGACATAGGCCCGTGTTTGCGCAAGGGAATCTGTCACGATCAGGTCGGCGGCATCTGCTATATCAAGGCCGAGTTCATAACCTTTTAGCGTCTTCGGGCCTAGCGTGTTGATATGCGCGCCTCGCTTTAGCTGCGACGCATAAATGACCGGTACATCGCTGCTGGTCGCGCAAAGCACGATATCGGCGTCCGAGACAGCTTCGCCCGCACCGTCGACAGGATTTACCTCTATATTCAGTAGGTGCTGCATTTCCTTGGCGAAAGTCTTGCGGTTTTTCTCGTCTCGGCTGAAGACTCGTACAGACTCTATTTCGCGAACAGCGGCAGTGGCGATCAATTGGGTTCGCGCTTGGGCGCCGCTGCCTATGACGCCAACGGTTCTGGCATTGGAAGCGCTCAGATGGCGGATGGCGATACCCCCGATCGCTCCTGTCCTGATTTGGCCAAGGCGCTCACCAAGAACGACACCCTTGAGCTTCGCATCGTTGGCGGACCAAACGGCAACGATTTGCGAATGTTCCGGCCCATCGAACGTCTCGTAGATGCGAAAGCCGGCGAGCGGTCTTTCGCCGAGTATGCCGCCGACCGTAAATACCAGATCGCCGCTGCCGGCAAATGAGACATGATGCCGGGGCGGGGAGACGAACATGCCCGCTGCTTTGGCGGCGAAAGCAGTTTCCAAGGCCTTGATTGCGACTGGCATCATAGCCGCGCTGGCCAGATCTTCGTCTTTCAGTATCTTCATTTTGGCGGATCTCCTTCTGCGTGCTACCTTGCAACCTCAACCGTGGTTGAGGTCAAGTGACGGCCGGCGCCATGCGAGATTTTTCAGATGTAAGCCAACCGAGCGCTCGGTGCAGATACCCAAGGTGAGGATATACATCCATGCAACGCGGGGTGCAGAGCCTTGCGTCAGACAGATTTAGCGCCTCGCAGGCCCCGGCAACTTTCGCGAGGGCCGGCCGTTGGTTGACACGGACTGAACCTTCAAGCCCGATTTTCTACTGTGCGCCGTTCGATCTCGGCAGGTTCTCGACGACGGTCAGGATCCTGTAGGCCGCCGAAACGCGGGCTGGGATTGGAAAGTTCCTGTTTGCCAGCAGCACGATGCCGACCTGCTGGGCGGGAATGAAGACTGCGTAGGCGCCGAAGCCGTTCGTCGAACCCGTTTTATTCAGGAGCACATCCTTGCGCGGCGGCTGCGGCGGATCGAGGCGGACGACCTTGTGCGGCACACGTGCCATATCGGATGAATTGCCGGCCAGCAGCCGGGCAAGCGTTGTCGGATAGGCATAGGTCTCCCAGCCGAGGGCCTGCGTCATGTTGTCGATGCGGTAGTAGCCGGCATGTGTCGCATCGATTGCTCGCTGAAGTGGGTCATCGAGCTTTGCGTCGCCCATATTGGCTTCGAGAAAGGCAAGCATGTCGGAGGCAGTGGTCTTGATACCGTAGGCCTGGGCGTCCAGAACGCCGGGATCGACGCGGATCGGCTTGCCCCGCTTCGAATAGCCATAGGCATAGTTGTCCATCTCGGATGGCGGAACGCGAACATAGGTATGGCGGAGGCCGAGGGCGGCAATGATTTTTTCCTGCATCAGCCGATCGAACGGCTCGCCGATCGCCTGTGCTGCCAGATAACCAAACAGGCCGATACTGGGGTTTGAATACTGCCGGTACGTGCCGGGCGCAAAGGAAGGATGCCAGTTGCGATAATAGGCAACCATCTTGTCCTGGTCCGTCACGCCGTCGGGAAACTGCAGCGGCAAGCCGCCTGCGGTATATGTGCCGAGATCGAGGAGGCTGATCTTGTCGAAGCTGCTGCCCGAGAGCTCCGGCATGTATTTTGCAGCCTTGTCCGAGAAGGATAGCTTCCCGCTGATCTGGGCGTAAGAGCCAAGGGCTGCCGTAAAGGTCTTGCTGATGGAGCCGAGCTCGAAGATCGTGTCGTTCGTTACCTTCCGGCCGCTTTCCTTCGAAGCGACGCCGTAGTTGAAGATGTAGCGCCTGCCCTTGACCGTGATTGCGATCGCAAGTCCCGGTACGTCGTTTTCCTTCATGAGCGGGCGGATGGTCTCGTTGACGGCCCGCTCCAGCCGTTCCTGGTCAATGCCTTCGGCGTGGGCGCCGATCCCGTAAAAAAGGCAGCCCGCAGCGATGCCGAGCTTCTGCAGCCAAATGAAATGCTTATTCAAGATGATATCCTCATTGTGTTGAGCGACCACGCAGGATGAGCGCTCGAAAAGGGGCAATGTCGCAGGTTCTTGGTGGTGGCGGCGAGAGCCGCTGGGCGGCCCTGATCTCAGATCCCTGCGGCGATCCGGCCGATCTCGGCGATGATGGCGTTGCGTTCACCGGCTGCGATTTCAGGTATCTCGCAATAGGCCGTTACGATGATGGGCGCGCGGTTCGCCGGCCATAGCACTGCGATATCGTTGGCATTGCCGGCCTTGTCGTCGCTGGTTCCGGTCTTGTCGCCCACCAGCCAATCCTTCGCGACGCCGGCGCGCAAACGGGCATCGCCGGTCTTCGTGGTGATCAGCCATGCGGCCAGCTGCGAGCGTGATGCTGCCGAAAGTACATCGGCAAACAAGAGCCGCCGCAGATTTTCCAGCATGGCTGCCGCTGTCGTCGTATCGCGCAGATCCTCCGGAGTATCATGGTAGTTCAGTTGGGGCTCGATACGGTCGAGGCGGGTAGTTTCATCGCCAAGGCTGCGGCAGAAGGCCGTGATTGCCCCCGGGCCGCCGAAGCTTGCAAGCAGCAGATTGGCCGCCGTGTTGTCGCTGAGCGTCACCGCTGCCGCGCAAAGTTCCGCGACGGTCATGCCGCCGTCTCCCACATGCGCCTTCGTCGCAGGCGAGCCGCCGATGAGGTTGCTCTTCGTGTAACGGATTCGCCGGTCGAGCTTTTCTTTGCCCTTGTCGACGCGGGCAAGCACAAGACCTGCCGCCAGCGCCTTGAAGGTACTGCACATCAGGATGCGTTCGCCGGCGCGGTGCTCGATGCGCCTGCCGCTTGCCATGTCGAGAATGCTGACACAGATGCGGCCTGGATGCTTGCTTTCGAGCGCGGCAAGCCGCGCTTCCTCCGAATGATCGTCAGCAGTGCGTCCAATACCGCTCATGCCCGCCAGAACGGGCAGCGCAAGCAGGCTGCCGGCAAGGCTTTGCCGGCGCGACAATAAGATCGTCATCTTGTTTCCACTTCGATTTTACGTTGGGCAAAGGTGTGCCTGGCAAGCCCGTGGACGTCATTGGGATCAGGCAAGATCACCTTGCGGGACGGACTATCGCGCCGCTTCCTGCCCTAGACAAACGATCAATTCTGGGCTTAGACATGAGAAAAACTTGGCCTTCGGACACAAATGGACATTTCTCAGCTGCCGCTCAACGCTTTGCGTGTCTTCGAGGCCTCGGCGCGGCATTGCAGCTTCACGCGGGCGGGCCTGGAACTGCGGGTCACGCAGACGGCGATTAGCCATCAGGTCAAGGCGCTGGAGGATGTACTTGGCGTGACCCTCTTCAAGCGCCTGCCGCGCGGTCTTGCTCTGACCGATGAGGGGCATGCGCTGCTGCCGGTGCTGACCGACGCGTTTCGCCGCATGAGTGCCACGCTCAGCCAGCTGGAAGAGGGGAATTTTGCCGAAATCCTGACTGTCGGTGTCGTCGGCACCTTTGCCATTGGCTGGCTTTTGCCGCGCCTGGCGAGTTTCAAGGCGCAGCAGCCGCATGTCGATCTGCGCTTGAAGACCAACAACAACCGCGCCGACATGGTGCTCGATGGCCTGGATTTCTTCCTGCGCTTCGGTGACGGTGCATGGCATGGAACCGAGGCGATCCATCTTCTGGATGCGCCGCTGTCGCCTGTCTGCACGCCAGCGATCGGCGAACGATTGCGCATGCCCGCCGATCTCGCCGCTGTCGAGCTTTTGCGATCCTATCGGGTCGATGAATGGTCGCTTTGGTTCAGGGCCGCGGGTTTGCCGCCTCCGCATCTCCGGGGCTGGATGTTCGATTCGTCGCTGACGCTGGTGGAGGCTGCCGCCCGTGGCGTCGGCGTCGCGCTGGTGCCGGTTGCCATGTTCTCCCATGATATTCAGGCCGGCAGGATCATGCAGCCGTTCCCGATCACCGCGACGACCGGCAGCTATTGGCTGACGCGGCTGAAATCGCGGGCAGAGACAACGTCGATGAAGGCATTTCGCCAATGGCTGCTTGCGGAAATAGAGGAAATGCCGGGATAGGATAGATCGGCGAAACGGCCCCGGTCGTGTCCGAGACCGTTGGTGTCGAGCCGCTGGAATGCCGTCGATGGCGATGAGATGGCTCGGCTTCAGCTTGCGAGCTTCAGCCTGACGGCCCCGGTCCGCGTGCCCGAACGTACCGTCTTGAACCGGCCGACCAGCCCCGCCAATTCGTTGCTGATGTCGGCGAGGTGCCGGGTCGAGGCATTCGTCTCTTCCATCAGCGCGACGTTCTGCTGGGTCATCTGATCCATGTTGCGCACCGCGGAGTTGATCTCGCTGATGCCGACGGCCTGCTCCTGCGTCGAGCGCGCGATGGCGCCGACATTCCTGTCGATGGAGGCGACCTGGTTGCCGATCTGTGCCAAGGCCTCGCCGGTCCGGTTGACCAGTTCGACGCCGCGGCGCACGTCGTTCGATGATTTGTCGATCAGATCCTTGATTTCCTTTGCAGCCGTTGCCGAGCGCTGTGCCAGCTCGCGGACTTCTTGCGCGACGACGGCGAAGCCCTTGCCCTGATCGCCGGCTCGTGCCGCCTCCACGCCGGCATTCAATGCCAGCAGATTGGTCTGAAAGGCGATATCGTCGATGACGGAGATGATGTCGGTCATCTTGCGGGAAGAGGTTTCGATGTCGTCCATGGCCGAAACGGCCTGCTGAACCACTTCACGGGACCGCTCCGCCTCGGAAGCGGATTCTTTTACGATCGCCTGAACCTCGCGCGTCCGCTCGGCCGTCTGTTCCGAGATCGTCGTGATCTGGTCGATGGCGGCCGCACTTTCCTCGAGCGCGGACGCCTGCTGCTCCGTGCGCCGTACCATGTTGTCGGCAGCAGAGGAGATCGAACCGGCCTCGTCGCGAACGCGCGTCACCGAATCCTCGATGCGCTGCATTGCCGTACCGAGGGATGCGAGCGATGCGTTGTAGTTGCTTTTCAGAACTTCGAACTCGGCCGAAAGGGCGTCTGTGATATCAGCCGTCAGATCGCCGTTTGCAAGGCCCTTCAGCGCAAGGCCAAGCGCATTGAGGGCGCGCTCCTGTTCGCCTTGTGCGGCAGCCCGCTCCGTTTCGGCCCGATCGCGCTCATCGGCCAGCACCTGCAGGTAGACCGAGATGCCGTAGTCCATGTCGAGGAGCGCCGCCTTGATGATTGCCGACAGCCGCCGGGACAGGGCCTGCGCGTGTTTGCGCTGCATGAAGCCCTTGAGCTGCTGCTCGACGATCGACCGCACCACGCCATCGACGATCAGCGCGTAGCCGCCGATGTACCAGCGCGGTTCGAGCCCCAGGCGGGCGTGGGTCCTGCCAATGGCAGAGACGGCCTCGACGTAATCGGGGCCGTATTTGCCCGACGCGATCGTCTTCCAATGGTCCTGCTGCCTGGATTTGGCATGCATCACATGCTGCTGGGACGAGAAGAACTTCGACATTGCCGGATGTCTGGCGATCTTTTCGTAGAAGCTGTCCAGGGAGCCCTTGACGGCAGCTTCGATAATGGGCTGCAGCTCTGCAAGAGCCTGCCGCGCATCCTGTCCCAGTCCAACAAAGTCGAGCCGATCGTTCAACTCGTCCATTTTCGATGCGCGCACCATGATCTGCTCCATGAAAGAAATTACAAGCAGTTAGGGCACAGTCATGGTTAAAAATTCATTAGATTTTGGTCTTATTTTCGGTGCTCGATTGGCTATTTCACATGAGCTTCTTGCGGCCAGGCACATTGCAGCAGCATTGCCCCGCGCGATCTCATCTGTTAAACGCATAGCCATCAAATGTACCGCTGCGGAGCTATTGGTATGGGGAGCCTAAAGTCAGCAGATAGATAGGCCGCAACAGCTTTTGTTGTTGCGGCGTGCTGTTGAACCCATCCCGATTGAAGCTGGAGGCAGACGCCGCCCGATTTCTCATTCGTGCGGAATTTTCTCATGTCTGACATACGCCCGTCCTGGGCCTACACGCTGCCGGCGGCGTTGCTGCTGATGGCGCCTTTCGACATCCTCGCCTCGTTGGCCATGGATATCTACCTTCCCGTCGTACCCTCGATGCCCGGCATTTTGAACACGACACCTGCGGTGATCCAGCTGACGCTGAGCCTCTATATGATCATGCTGGGCGTCGGGCAGGTTCTGTTCGGCCCGCTTTCCGATCGTATCGGCCGGCGTCCTGTCCTGCTTTCGGGCGCAATTCTGTTTGCCGCCGCCTCCCTAGGAGCGGCGCTGTCATCGACAGCCGCAGCCTTCGTGCTTTGCCGCCTGCTGCAGGCCATGGGCGCCTCCGCAGCCTTGGTCGCGACCTTTGCGACCGTGCGGGACGTTTACGGCAATCGCCCGGAGCAGGCCATCATCTATGCCACGTTCGGCTCGATACTGTCCTTCGTGCCTGCGCTCGGCCCCATAGCAGGTGCGATGATTGCCGACCGGTACGGATGGCGTGCCATCTTCATATTGCTTGCGTTTCTGGCGCTGGCTGCGTCATTCCACGCCATGGCGAAGTGGCATGAAACGAGGCCTCAGGGGTCGAGTGGGCCGCGTCGCTCCATCCGGCTTATCTTCAAAAGCCGCTCGTTCTGGACCTACACATTGGCCTTCAGCGCGGGCATGGGTGCATTCTTCGTGTTCTTCTCGATCGCTCCGCGCGTGCTGATCGGCCGGGCCGGCTATTCGCAGCTCGGCTTCAGCATCGCCTTTGCAACGGTCGCCGTGGTGATGATCGTCGCGGCCCGTTTTGCCGGATTATTCGTTAGGAAATGGGGCGTTGCGGGCTGCGTTGCGCGGGGGATGGCACTGCTGCTTGCCGGCGCGGCTGCTCTTGCAGTCGGTCAGCTCTGCGGCACGCCGTCTTTCACCACCCTGGTGCTTCCGATGTGGATCATGGCGGTCGGCATCGTCTTAGCAGGATCGGTGACGGCCAACGGGGCGCTGGCGGAATTCGGCGACATCGCCGGATCGGCCGTGGCGTTCTATTTCTGTATGCAGAGTTTAATTGTGAGTCTGATCGGGACGCTAGCGGTCGCCGCGCTGAATGGTGATAGCGCATGGCCGCTTGTGGTTTTCTCTGCCGTCATGGCGCTTCTGGTATTGGCAGCACTTCATAGGCTGCGGCGTCACAACGCTGTTGCCTGATCTGCCAAGCTTGCGTCTATCACCGGATAACATCTGAAACGGCCGCCCGCGAAGGTCAGCTTTCGCGGGCGGTCAGCTTTGTCTCTTCCTGCTTTCAGGACTGTCTTAGCGCCATCCCAGCGCCGGCGCGACATGGGTCAGAATGCTCTCGATGACATGGGCGTTATAGTCGACCCCGAGCTGGTTCGGCACGGTCAAAAGCAGCGTGTCTGCCGCGGCGATGGCTTCGTCCTTTGCCAGCTCTTCGATCAGCAAATCCGGTTCCGCGGCATAGCTGCGGCCGAAAATGGCGCGGGTTTTTTCATCGATGAAGCCGATCTTGTCGGCATCCTGGCCGCTATGGCCGAAATAGGCGCGGTCGAGATCGTTCACCAATGCGAAGATGCTGCGGCTCACTGAAACCCGTGGCTCGCGCTCGTGTCCGGCCTCTTTCCAGGCTTGGCGGTAGAGCCTGATCTGGTCGGCCTGCTGGACGTGGAAGGGCAGGCCGCTTTCATCGTCCTTGAGCGTCGAGCTTTGCAGGTTCATGCCGAGTTTTGCTGCCCATATCGCCGTCGCGTTGGAGCCGGCACCCCACCAGATCCTGTCGCGCAGGCCTTCCGAATAGGGCTCCAGCCGCAGAAGACCCGGAGGATTGGGGAACATCGGCCGCGGGTTCGGCTGCGCAAAGCCTTCGCCGCGGAGAAGATCGAGCAGCACTTCCGTGTGCCGGCGCCCCATGTCGGCGTCGCTTTCGCCTTCCATCGGCGTGTAGCCGAAGTGGCGCCATCCGTCGATCACCTGTTCAGGTGAGCCGCGGCTGATGCCGAGCTGCAGCCGGCCGCCGGCGATGAGATCGGCAGCACCCGCATTCTCGGCCATATAGAATGGATTTTCATAGCGCATGTCGATGACAGCGGTGCCTGTTTCGATACGGCTGGTCTTCGCGCCGACAGCGGCCAGCAGTGGGAAGGGCGATGCGAGCTGGCGTGCGAAGTGATGCACGCGGAAATAGGCACCGTCCGCGCCCAATTCTTCGGCCGCGACAGCAAGGTCGATCGATTGCAGCAGCGTGTCGCCCGCGGATCGAGTTTGCGACTGGGACGAGGGCGTCCAGTGGCCG